>DATNDF010000151.1 GCA_035607015.1 Candidatus Angelobacter sp.
TTTTGTGCGTGCTGAACCTGCGCGTCAGCGGACGCATTTGCCTGTTCCTCCGCCTCGGCTTGTGCGGCCTGCGCCGCTTGCTGGGCCTGGGCAACCTCGCGCTTGACCTGTTCCTGAACTCGCGCGAGTTCTTCCTCCTGCGGCTGCTGGGCGCGCGCGGACGCGGCGCCCGGACATAATGAGACTGCGATGATCGCGACGGAAGTGATGACCGATTTCATTTCGTTTCCTTTCAGTTTTTGGGTGAGTTCGACGGGTCCGCGGGTTCAGAATAGTCTGCCAGCTGGACGAGTTGTTGCTGGGTCTGGCGCAGACCCGCGTCCGTCAGTACCGCGACGGTGTCCAGGTCCTTTTTGAGCGAGACGTAGTCAGCGACGCGCCGGGATTCCAGCCGGCTCAGGGCGGCGTAGATGGCCTGGCTGTCCTCCGTGCGTTTCGTCTCGACGGCCCGGGCAAACTCGGCGAGCAGCTGCCTGTTCTGTTCGTCGGATGCCGCCAGCATGGCCGGGGCTCTTTTGCCCAGCTCCTCCCGCAGCAATTGCGCAAGCTCCTGGCGCAGTTGCTGGCGTATCTCCGGTTCGATGGCCGCGCGCACTCGTCGGACATCCGGCGTGGCCGAGGTGAGCCGTCCGATGCCGACGCCTGTCGCGAGCACGATCGCCGCCGCCGCGGCCCATTTGATCAAAGGCCGTGCTGGCACGGCGCGGGGTCGCTTCGCGGTCACCCGCCACGCGTCCAGGTCTCTTCGCGCCGCCCGCCATTCGGCGACCTTGCCCTTGCAATCCGGGCAAACCGCGAGGTGCGCGGCAAGGCCGGTGTGTTCCTCGGAGTTCAACTCGTCGTACAGATACGACATCCATTCTTCACGAGCCGGGTGGTTCATAGCATTACACTTTCTCTTGTCTGTCCCGCGGACTTTACGAGGCTTTTCGCCGTCTCGACCGCGAGCATGGGTTTCAAAATTCTGTTCATCTGTGTCAGCGCCTCGGCCATGCGCGACTTTACCGTGCCTTCCGGCACATCCAACACTGCCGCAATTTCCCGGAACTTCAGGTTCTCGTAATGCCGCATCACGAGCACTGTTCGGTACGCCTCCGGCAGTTGCAGCAATGCCTGTCGCACCAGTTCGCCGCGTTCCTGCTCCACCAGCGACCCGTCCGGCCCGGGTTCGGGCGCAACGAACGCCTCCAGCGCGGCGACCGTCTCCCCGCACGGATCCATCGATTCCTCCCGACGCTTCGAGCGGCGCAGTTCGTCGTAACAAAGGTTCAGCGCGATCCGCCACAGCCATGTGGAAAACCTGCCGTTGGGCTGGTAATCCTTCCGCTTCGCAAAGACGCGCGCAAATGCCTCCTGGGTCAGGTCTTCGGCGCGGTGCTCGTCCCCCGTCATCCGGACGCAGAGATGATGAATGCGACCCTCCCACTGGCGCACGAGCCGGGCGAAAGCCTCCTCGTCATCCTGCGTCTGCACGCGCCACATCGCCTGCTCATCAGTGATGGCAAAGAGCGAACGAAGCGAGGCAAAGGGAGCGGTCCGCATACAACTATCCCAGTCCGGGCCCGTGAGAAGTGTGGTTGACTGCGTGTCCGATAGTCATGCCATTCGATTTTTGACCACTCGTCTTTGCGTTCGTTTCAACAGGTTAAACGTTGGAAGGCTTCATTTGGTTCGGAAGAAAATTGCGGTGGGGGTCGCCGCTGCGAAAGGGATCGTCACTTTTAGCGCCCGCTGAATGATACGCCCGATGAAAGGGATGGGCCGCGCGGCCGTTCGGGTCGCGACGCGTCACGGGCAAAACGGCGGCGGGTCACGGCGATAACCGCACGAGATAAAACCGCCGGGTACGGCCGGTGGCGTTGGTGTCGGTGGCCTGAATGACTCCGCCCGTGCCGGGAAGGTTGGCGGCCACCAGCGACCAGACGTCGCCCGACACTTCGTTGGCGCGCTGCAAGTCGTAACCGGTGCCTGGAAACGTGGTGAAGCTGACCACACAGTTGCTGCCGGACAGCCGGAAATCGGTGATGCGCGGTGGCGCGTTCGTTGTGAACTCGTCTGCCCCGATATCCGACCCCGCCCCTTTCGGACGGGGATCGCCGTCAAAATCGTTCGTCACCGTGCCGAGCGTCGGCGCCTTGTCGATGGCGTTCGTCGCGGAAGGCAAAAGGTGCAGGTCGGCGGTGGCGGCATTGACGAACATCGCGGGCACGGCGGCAGGAAGATTTCCGCTCTGTGTGGCGGTGGCGTTGTCACGCAGGTGAATTGGCGCGTCCGCCAGATTGTTGCGGGCCGTGCCGTTGGTCGTGGTCGAAAAGCGAAATTCAACCGCGTAAAACTCGTTGCTGTTGACCAGGACCGTGTTGTGATCCACCTGCGTGCCGGGCGAATTCCACGCGATGATCGAGCCGTCGGAGCTGGCTTTGCGGCTGGCGCTGAGCAGACCCGGTGTGAGATAAACGAAGTTGTTGCGAACCACACCGCCGGCATGGTCGAAGTAGGGCACCGTATTTTCCAGGCCGTATGCGACCGCGCGATCCACATTGACGAACACGTTCTGCTCGGTGACCGTGTTGGCCGAGTGCCGCCAGAACAGCACGGCAGGGTTCCATGGATAGGCCGTGCCGTCCGGGTTGTGCAGGTTCTTGAAGAGGCTGCCGCGAACGGTCCAGTTTTGCGCCGCGTGCGCGCTGATGCCGTTGAAGTAGCCCACACCCGCGCCATGATCTGCCGGCGGGCTGCCCGTGTATTCGAACCAGCAGTATTCGACGACGCCGTTGTTCACACCGACCCCGTTCGTTACGCTCGTCGGATTGGATTTGATGAACTGCGAGCCGGCGTTGATCAGCCGGACGCAATAGACATGCGGCGACTGCGCGCCCGGATTGAAAATGATTTCGTTGTCGAAGGTGTCGCGGATCGTGAGATGGGCGATCGTCGTGTTGGTGCCGTTGGACCAGATACCGAACTCGACGTTGCCGTAGTTGGC
>DATNDF010000152.1 GCA_035607015.1 Candidatus Angelobacter sp.
ACGCTTTCGGCATAATCCGTTTACGTTGCCGGAGGCGGCTCTTCGCGCAAAGGCGGTCCCGAAGTGGGCGGTGGACGAAATGGATTGTCCGCTGGAATGGTTGCGCTCGCTCCAACGCGAACCCAACGTCTGGTTGCGTGCGAGAGCAGGGCAGGGCAGGGCTCTGGCGAAAAAATTACGGGATGCAAGGACGGCGGCGTTGCCGGATGCGGTTCTTTACGGCGGGCGACAGGATTTGTTTCGGACGGAGGAATTCCAGGCCGGCGAATTTGAGTTGCAGGACATCAGTTCGCAGGTGGTCGGTGCGCTATGCAATCCAAAGCCGGGCGAAAGATGGTGGGACGTGTGCGCCGGAGAGGGTGGCAAGACGTTGCACCTGGCGGATCTGATGCAAAACCAAGGATCGCTGCTGGCCACCGACCGGGCCCGCTGGCGGTTGGACAGGCTCCGACAGCGGGCCGCACGAGCCGGTGTTTTTAACTATCGCGCGGCGTTTTGGGATGGAGGAGAGAGCCTGCCGGCCAACGTCCCGTTCGACGGAATACTGGTGGACGCCCCATGCAGCGGCGCGGGCACCTGGCAGCGGAATCCTCACGCGCGGTGGACGACCCGACGAGCGGACGTGAAGGAGTTGGGCGGGATTCAGACGGAATTGCTCACGCGCGCGGCCCTGGCAGTGAAGCCGGGTGGCAAGCTAGTTTACGCGGTATGCACAATGACGCGAGCGGAGACGGTTGAGGTGGCCGCGGCATTCCAGCGACAATGCCCGGCATTTGAACCGTTGCCCGTCGCCAACCCATTGACGCCAGATCAGACGGTGGCGCAATTGTGGCTCTGGCCCCAGCACACGCGCGGCAACGGCATGTTTGTCGCCGTCTGGCGGAATTCTTCCACGTCGTTCGGGGGTGACCGCGTGCGCCCTTGACCGCGCCACCACGCCTTACTTGGTGTCGGTGCGATACAGGTCGTCCGACCCCGGGAACCGACTATCTTCCCAGACCTTGTTGGGGCCGGCTGACCGGATCATGACAGCATCATGCGAGAAGTAGAACTGGATCGGTGTGCCCCACGTATCGACGATCTCGCCCTTGTCGTTTTTCTTTGCGCTGGCGGTGGCGTAGATGACCACCTTGCTACCCTCCGCCTGACCGGAGAGGGCCTTCGAGATTTCCGCGGTGGTTCCCGTCGGATAATGCTTGAAGAACTCCTTGTATTGCTGGAGCCCCTGGATCAGACGGTCCGCGTCAGTCTGGAATTCGGCGACCTTTGGATCCATCTGAATGCCGGATTTGCTCTTCAGATACAGGTATCCTCCCCCGAACACGAGAAGGATCACGACCAATGCAGCGATTACGTTTTTCATAGGGTTGGGTTTTCAGTTTTTATCGACCGGATTTGTTTGAGCACGGCCGGCGGTCGAAGGGACCGCCGTGCTCGCACGAACAACTGTTTCCGCAGAAAGACGCTTGGGTTCCGGGCGCTCGCCGCGCATGAGTTTGAGCATGGAATTCATGGCTGCGACGCCGAGGCGGAATTTTGGCTGACGCACCGTGGTGAGAGGCACACGAAAGTATTCACTGATAAGGACGTTGCCAAAACCGACCAGTGAAAGCTCTGTCGGGATCTTGATCCCCTGGTTCAAAAAGATCGTCGCCGCCCCGATCGCCACCAGATCATTCACGGCCTGCACCGCCGTGACATCAGGCCGCTCGTTCAACATTTGCAGGGCCGCCTTTTCGCCCTCTTCGATGGTCGCGCCGGCGTCGAAGACCAGTTTATCATCAACTTCAACGCCGGCTTCCCGGAGCGCCCGGCGATGGCCTTCCAGCCGTTCCTGTGCCCACGGCGAAACCTGGGGCCCGGCAAAATACCCAATACGCCGATGGCCGAGTTCCAGCAGGTGTTGAGTGGCCGCGTAGCTGGCCTGAATGTCGTCCGTCTCGACGTTGGGGAACTGGGTGCAGAATGGCGCGAGGTGGCCAAGAATGATCGTCGGTATCGCGCACCGTTGCAGCTCCTGGTAGATTGGCGCCTCCGGCGCGAGACGGTACACCGGCGAAATAAACAGACCATCGACACGCCGGGAGATCAGACGGCGGATCGCGGACTCTTCGCGCGACGGAATATTCAAAGTGTGGCTGAGAATCACTTCATAGCCGAGTTCATGCGCACGTTCCTCGATGGCCATGACGACGCGGGAGAAAATGGGGTTGGTCATCGCCGAAACGACCAGCCCGAACAACTTGGTCGTCCGGGTGCGAAGTCCCTGCGCCAGGGAGTCGGGCACGTAACCCATTTGCTGGGCGAGGACACGGACACGTGCCTTCGTGGCAACGGAGATGTCCGGCGCGTCGCGCATGACCTTTGACACGGTCATGATCGAAACGCCGGCGCGTTCCGCAATGTCTTTTAATCGAACCATGTTCGAGGCTTACACATTCGAGCCGCTCCAGTGCAGTTTTTGGCGCAACGTTTCAAAAAATGAAGCGCCGGTGAGCCGGACCAGACGCACCGCCCGCTGGCTGCGCCGGATGGTGACCGTGTCGCCGCCGGTGAGTTGCGTTTGAACCTGGCCATCGGCTGAAAGAATGCCATCCACGCGCGGGCTGAGCACCCTGACCTGGACGATCGAATTGAGTCCGACGATAACGGAGCGGTTGGACAGCGTGTGGGGACAGATGGGTGTGAGCGTAAAGACGTCGGCGTCGGGGTTTACGATCGCTCCACCTGCCGCGAGCGAGTAGGCTGTTGAACCCGTCGGGGAACTGACGATGATGCCGTCGCAGCGGTAGCGCGTCAAAACCGCGTCATCCACGCGCACCTCCAATTCGATCAGCCGCGGGACCGCGCCGCGGCTGACCACGAAATCGTTGAGCGCGACCTGTCGGATGGTCTTTTCCCTCGCGCGGGCGGTGGCTTCTATCAACGAGCGGGGTTCCCGAACAAAATCGCCAGCCCACACGCGCGACAGCGCCTGCGACAGTTGTTCCGAGGGGACCGCCGTCAGAAAACCAAGTCCGCCGACGTTGATGCCGAGGATCGGCGTGTCCGAACCGGCGACTTCGCGGGCCACGCGCAGCATGGTGCCATCGCCTCCGAACACCATCACCAATTCCGTTTCCCGAGCGAGGTGGCGCGCGTCGGAGCAGACCAGACCTTTCAGGTCGGCCAGCTGCGCCGTGGCTTTGTCGCAGGCCGCGACGCGCCCCGCGTCCGAGATCAACGCGGCAGCCTTTTGGACGGCGGCACGGCAGTTGATCTTTTCCGAGTTGGCGATGAGGCCAACGCGTTTGATTTTGTCAGCCAATTTTTTCAAGCAATGCCAGAAATTCTTTGTTACCCGCCGGACCCAGCAACGGCGATTCCGTCACGCCCAGCCAGCGGAGCGTTGCAACGGAACCGACGAATTCCTCCAATTCGCGCAGCACGCGCTCGTGAATACACGGATCGGTGATTACACCGGCGCCGCGGTCGGCTTCCGCTTTGCCCGCTTCGAATTGCGGTTTGACCAGGGGGATGAGTCTGCCACCGTTCCGCAGCAAGCCGGCGGCGGCCGGGAGAATCTTGCGCAGCGAGATGAAGGAGCAATCGACGGCCACCAGGTCCACCGGTGCGAATGGCTGAGGAAATCGCGCGGGCGCCAGATCGCGCGCGTTGGTCCTGTCCATGACGACCACGCGTGAATCCCGGCGCAGCTTCCAGGCGAGCTGACCGTGACCCACATCCACGGCGAAGACCTTTTTCACGTCGCGCTGCAACAGGCAGTCGGTGAAACCGCCGG
>DATNDF010000153.1 GCA_035607015.1 Candidatus Angelobacter sp.
AAGTTGCGCATTCGTCTCTCAGCTCCGCGCTGCACAGGACTTGAAAACCTTCCACGCAAGCGAAAGCTATCTGGCGGACGGCCAGACGCTCTCCGTCACTGAAAAACTTGGGCAAGCCGTCATTCAGATCGACCCCACCGCAACGCAGAACACGACCCCAACGGCATTCATCGCACCGAACGGCAAGGAGTTTGCCTTGGAGGTCGATCTGACTCCGTCGCGAGGACTTTACACCATGCAGACTGGCGGAACCATTACGGAGTCGGCCAACGCGGCGGCAATCGACTCGCTAAACACGGACTCGCGGGTGATGTACGCCTGTCCCGTGTTCGCCAAATCGAGGCAAAGCTCGTTTATGGCGCAGTCTGCACCCGAAAGAACCGGTTCGCGAGATTTGTGTAAGGCGTGAACCACTCGGTTTCCGGAAATCGTCCGGTCAGATTTGTGATGAGTGTCAACGGTGCTGCAACGTTTGTTCCGGCCAACACTTCGAAATTCTTGCTCGTCACGGCAGGCCAGCTCAATCGCGCCAGTTTTTCGTTCCACAACGAGAGATCGAGGTTGAACGGCGCGTCCACCGCGTCCGGGTCCGTTCCCATCAATTGTTCGCGCGCGTTGTTGTAACCATCGCCGTCCGGGTCGTCGTTCGGCCCGTACGCGAGTGTGCCCAGACGCGCCATTTCCCAGTTGTCATCGAGTCCATCGGCGTCGGTGTCGGTGATGGCCACGCCGTCAATGAGCAGTTCAACGCTCAGGACGTTCCCGGCGTTGAGCGACGCCTCGTCTCCAATGGAAACGGTCCAGGTGCCCGCGCTGCTCTCGCCGAAATGAAGCGTCGAATAGTAGGTCCAGTCGGTCGGGCCCGGACTGTCGTCGGTGTTGACCTGCTGCAGCACGCTGCGCGTTCCCCGCGGCGAGAGCAGTGTGATGCGCAGGTCACCGCGCCTCGGATGGTCTGATTGCACGCGCAAGCGCACATGCTCGCAAACCAGGGTGTCTGTGACACTGAGCGAATACACGGCCGGCGTCAGTTGGAGTTGCGCCTGGACCGCGCTGTTCGTTTGCAAACAGCTGCGCAGCGCCTCGCCATCGTTCTGGCTGATAAACACGCCGGGAATCGGCGCGAAGTCCGTGTCCATCAGAATGCGCTCGGTGCCGTTGAGGTTGTCGTAGACGACGGCGAAGGCCGCGCCGGCGTCGGACGCGAACTGCAGCTTCTGGGAGAAGTCATTTCCACCGCGCTGGATCAAGGCCGCTTTGCCTGTCAGGTTGGACGTGATTGCCGAGCCGGCAGCGCCGACGTCCACCAACGGCAGGCTTGCGGTAACGGTGTCGGGATGCAAACCGCTGCCCGGTGAAGCGTGGATGGATGTCAGTGCCGCCGGAACGTTGGGTCCGGTGATCAACACACGCAACGCATCATCGGGAATCGCCTGAACGTTCGTCGCCGCGTATGACACCGCTGTCGCCGCCGGTCGGTTCGTCCAGTTCATTGCAAGGCGCACCGCCTGACCGGCGTCGGGCACACCGAAACCGACATTGTGACTGACGCGGAACCCGGCGCCATTCGTTCGCACGTCCGGATCGGCCAGATCGAAATGCCGCGCCGAGAGAATCAGGATCTGTTGCGCGTCGCGCCACGACAGATTGGGATTCGCCGAAAGCAACAAGGCGACCAGACCGCTGATCTGGGGCGCTGCGAACGACGTACCGACCACGTTGGTCGAAAAAACGTAGTCGGGGTCCGCGAAATCATCACCCAAGCCAAACGGGTTCCATCCGGCCGAGCCCTGCCGGTCCGTGCTGAAGACGGCCGCGTCACCGTCGCCGCCCGGCGCCGCGACCAACAGGCACGCGCCGGGATTGCTGTAGCTCGCCGCGCGTCCGTCCCTGCGGACCGAAGCGACACAAATGACGCGCGGATCGTTCGCGTACCCGTCGTCGTTCGCGTTGATGATGTTGTCGCGGCCGTTGCCGGCGGAACGCACCATGACAACACCGCGTCCACCGCGTCCGAAAGCGATGGCGTTGGAAATGCCGATACTTTCCATGGCGGTGGGAGGAAACTGCGTTGGATCGGTCTCCCCTTTCCCCCAACTGTGGTTTTCCACGCTGACGACGTTCGATCGGTATTGGAACATGTCCATCATTTGCTCGTCGCTGGCGGTGACGCTGTTGCCCAGAAAAATCTTCCAACTGGCGAGTTGCGCCTGCGGCGCCACGCCACTCAGGCCGCGGTGGTTGTCTCCCTCGGCGAGCGCCAGACCCGCGACGACCGTGGAGTGATTGTCATCGGGATCCGTTGGCATGGCATTGGTGCTCCCGCTCATCCCGTCGAAATAAAAATGCAGATCATTGCTGGCGCGCGCAATGAGATCAGGGTGTGTCAGCTCGACGCCGTCATCCGCCACGGCGACGATGCTCCCTGCGCCACGGGTGACGGGCCATGCGGCGCGCACGTTGAGATCGAGCCCAAGCGAAGTTCCGTTCGCGCCGCGGTTCTCAAGATTCCATTGATCGTTGAAGTATGTGTCGTTGGGCCAGATGGAATACGGGCCATGTTTCCGGATTTGTTGACGTCTCCGAACCGGACTGCTGATCAACACTTCCGGCCGCGCGGCCAGCCGATTCGCCTCGGTCATCGCCGCGAACGCGTCGGTGGCCTGAAGAACATAAAGGTTCGCCGCCAGAGTGCGCGAGACGTTCAATGGGCTGCCTCTTAAAACGCCGCGAATTTCCGTGCCGGGTTTCAATTGCAGCGTGACCCGGCTGCCGAATTCCACTGCGTAGCGCGGGCCGTTTTCCGGCAAAGCGGTCACCCACTGGGCTCCCACTCCCCGCGCGACGGCCGACGATGGAGTCTCGACAACGTGGTATGATACCGGCCTGGGTTCGAGGAATTGAAATCGAGCGGCGGCAGGAGCCGGTTGCGCCAGAGAGAACGCGGTGAAAACGCCAAAGCCGGCGAGACAAATCAAAGCGCGCGACATCTGGCAATCCATGTTAATCGCGCATGAGCGGGAAGCGAGTCTTAACTGCGTGACCGTCCACGCGAAGGACCGGTTCATGGGGCGCGCTCCCAAAAGTGATTGAGGACGGCATGTCCGCCGGCAATGGCGCTCCCGGCGATGGCGCCGGTCACGTACCTTTTGGCACGCCCCACGGCACGCGTCAAATCGCAGCCCAGCGCCAGATAACCGGCTATCGCCGCCGAATAAGCACAGCCGGTTCCGTGGGTGGAAACGCCTTTGACGAACGGCGCCGCCAGCAACAACTCGGTCTTGCCATCGTAAAATATGTCAACCGCCTCCTTTCCCCCGCGCAGATGGCCGCCTTTTACCAGGGCGGCACAACCGAAGCGTGATTTGATCTGCCGCGCGGCGCGGCGCATGTCTTCCACCGACCTGATCGGTCTGCCAACCAGCACAGCCGTCTCGTGCAGATTTGGCGCCACGAGCCTGGCGATCGGAAGCAGTTGTGATTGGACAACCCTCAATGCCGCGGCGCTGATTAATCCCGCCCCGCTCGTCGCCACGAGGACCGGGTCAACGATGAGCGGTGGCGATTTGCGCAGTTTGAAAAAATCCGCCACCACTCGAACGATGACGGGGGAGAACAGCATGCCGGTCTTGACGGCGGCCGGCGGCAATTCCTCAAAGACCGCTTCGATTTGCCACCGCACGACCGCCGGATCGCACGTCTGGATGTCCCGCACTCGCTTCGGATTTTGCGCGGTGACGCAAGTGATCGCGCTCGTGCCATGAACGCCGAGGGCGGCGAAAGTCTTCAAGTCCGCCTGAATGCCCGCGCCACCGCCGCTGTCAGAGCCGGCGATGGTCAGGGCGACTGGCAGGGTCTTCCTCATCTGCGATCAGCAAACACCGGGAAAGTGGGGCTATGGCCTCCGCACGGAAGCATGCGCCTGCAGCCATTTCAGGTCGCGGTTCCCCGTCTCGAAGTTCAAATGAGTGGTGATCCACTCCACGGTCTGCGCATCGCGGACGGTTTTCGGCTCGGACCAGCGATGGCTTTCAATGTGGCCGTCGGCGAACGTCACCACGCCGCTTTGAGAGTGCTGCGCGGAGGGCAGATGGTAATAAACGATGCTGTCCTCCACCACCACGAAGGCGGAATGGCAGATGTAACCCGGAGCGACGTCGAGGAACGTGAAGATTTCGGACGGCGCGGCGCCCGCGATGTCCGTCTGTTTCGTGAACGACAGGTAATTCGTGTCATTGTTGTAGATCGCGCCGGCCTCCCAGTTCATGTACGAATTCAACGCATAGCTGCGGACCTTTGGATATTTCGTGTCACCCAGCAACACCGTGCTGCGGTCCGAAGGGCATTTGTACACGGCCGCCGTCTTGAGGTAAGCGGCAAACTGGGCATGCTTTGAATCCAGAAGCAAATCCAGATTGGTGAAGAAAGGCGGGTCCCAATGACCGTCGCCGACCACCCATAATTTCACGTCGCTGTCGGGACTGGCGTATCCGTTGCCGGGAAGATGCTCCTGATTGTCTCCCGAGTACATCTGCAAAGTGACCGCCAGCTGGCGTTGATTGTTCATGCACTGGATCTTTCGCGCCCTTTCCTTGGCCGAGGACAGCGCGGGCAAGAGCAGACCCGCAAGGATCACGATG
Source organism: Candidatus Angelobacter sp. (assembly GCA_035607015.1). Lineage (NCBI taxonomy): Bacteria > Pseudomonadati > Acidobacteriota > Terriglobia > Candidatus Angelobacter > Candidatus Angelobacter sp. The sequence continues at coordinate 4,641 of DATNDF010000153.1, forward strand.
ACGGCGATGACGACGAGCAGTTCGATCAAAGTGAACGCCGGTCGCGTGTCGCGCGATTTTCCTCCGGCCATCCACTCCCGCCGGCCTCCGCTGAGCGTGCTTCGCATCACCGCTTGAACCGGGAGCAAGAATAACACCAGTCGCCGCGAAAGGAAGTGCGCGTTTCGGGGCACATGTCCCAATGACTTTCAACTTTGAACTTTTGAGCGGGAGATTCATATTCGCGGCATGGACAAAGACCGCGTGGCGGAGATCCTCGCCGAGATAGGGACGCTGCTTGAACTCAAGGGTGAGAACCCGTTCAAGACCCGCGCCTACGAGAATGCCGCGCGCACGCTCGAAAGCCTGTCCGAGCCGATCGAAAAGCTCATCGCCGAACACCGGCTCGGTGAAATCAAGGGCATCGGCGAAGCGTTGCAAAAAAAAATCACCGAACTGGTCACGACCGGAAAGCTGGCTTACTACGACGAATTGAAGGCCTCGGTCCCACCCGGCTTGGTGGAGATGCTGCAGATTCCCGGCCTGGGCCCAAAGAAAATCAAGGCGTTGAATGAGAAACTCGGCGTCAAAACCATCGAGCAACTCGAAATGGTCTGCAAGGCGGGCAAGGTTGCCGCGCTGGACGGCTTCGGCGAAAAGACCCAGAGCAAGATCCTCGAAGGCATCCAGTTCAAACGCACCTACGCCTCGCGGCATCTGCTCAATGATGCGCTCGAGGTCGCGGAGCCGATTCTTGAAAGCCTGCGCGGGCATCCTGATGTGATCCGTTGCAGCACCGCCGGCAGTGTGCGGCGGTTCAAGGAAATCATCGGCGACGTGGATTTTCTCGTCTCGTCGAAGCACCCGGCGAAGGTCATTGAACACTTCACTGGTCAACCTGGCGTCGTGACCGTCAGCGCCAAGGGAGGCACCAAAGCAAGCGTGATATTGGAAGGCGGCATCCAGGCCGACCTGCGAGTGGTGAGCGACGCCGAGTTTCCCTTTGCGCTTGCCTACTTCACCGGGAGCAAGGAGCACAACATCGTCATGCGCCAGCGCGCCATCGAACGCGATCTGCGCCTCAATGAGTACGGCCTCTTCAAATCAAAAGAAGAGACCCGCGATCCGAAACTGCTCGTTCCATGCAAAACGGAGGAGGAGATTTTTCAAAAGCTGGATCTCCCTTACATCCCGCCGGAACTGCGCGAGGACAAGGGTGAATTTGCGGCGGCGGAGAATGACGACCTGCCGAAACTCATCGAGTGGACGGACCTCAAGGGGTCGCTGCACAATCACTCGGACTGGAGCGACGGTCGAAACCCGCTCGAGGATGTTGCGGCGCACGCCCATGAGTTGGGCTGCGACTACTGGGCCATCACCGATCATTCCAAATCGTCCTACATCGCGAACGGTCTGGACGAAAAACGGCTCTTCGAACAGTTGAAAGCCGTCCGCAAGATCAACCAGGGATTCGCGGATGAAGGAAGTGATTTCCGTTTGTTGACGGGGAGCGAGGTGGACGTTCTCGCCGACGGACGCCTCGATTTCCACGACGACCTGTTGCACGAGCTGGACGTGGTCGTCGCGAGTGTTCATCAGGGGTTCACCTACAGCGAAGCGGAGATGACCAGACGGATCATTCGGGCGGCACAGAACCCGTATGTTCACATGCTCGGTCATCTCACGGGCCGGCTGCTGTTGGAGCGCGAGCCTTACAAAGTCAATCAACAAGCGGTCATTGACGCGTGCGCCGAAACACGCACATGGATCGAGTTGAACGCGAACCCCTACCGCTTCGACCTCGACTGGCGGCTGTGGCCGTACGCCAAATCGAAGGGCGTCAAATGCGTCATCAACTGCGACGCGCACCGCAACGAGCACGCCGGCTTCCTCCGCCTCGGCGCCGGCATCGCACGCAAAGGCTGGCTGACGAAGGCCGATGTGATCAACACGCTGCCTTTGAAAACATTGATGAAGGAATTAAGAAGAAAGCGTGGACGCCTGGCAAAAGGACCCTGAGCGCGCTATTCCCAGAACCGGAACTCGCGGAAGCCGACGTAACCCAACCGCGCCTCGATGCCGAGCGCGTCGGAGATGCTAAACACCACGTTCCAGAACAGGCCATTGGCGGCTGGCACGTACCACAGGACCAGGAACAGGCCCCAAAGGAACATCTGGGATTGCGCCAGCAACCGCTGTGTTGTTTCTTCCGGCAGCCACGGCGAAATCGCGCGGAACCCGTCAAGCGGCGGCAACGGGAGAAGGCACAACAACACCGAGCTGATTTCGAGCTGGATCAGGAACGCCAGCGAATAAGCGGCAACATTGTCGCGGGACTGTTCGATCCAACCGAACCCGAACGGCAGCCAAAGAGTGCCGATCAGCAAAATGTTCATCATCGGACCGGCCAGCGAGACTCCGGTCCTCCATTGGCGGGACCGCAACAAATGATCGTTGATGTAAACAGCGCCGCCCGGGAGGCCGATACCCCCCATCATCATGAAGATCACCGGCATCAGCAGGCTGTAAACGGGGTGGGTGTACTTGAGCGGATTGAGCGTGAGATAGCCCTTCTCCTTCACGCTCGTGTCGCCGCCGTAATACGCCACGATGGCATGACCGAACTCGTGGAGACACACCGAGAACACCCAAAGAATCGTGACGATGAAAAAACAGGCCATGCTATTTTGCGGTGACCACAACGTAATTCCGTTTGCCTTTGCGCAAGAGCAGGTACTTGCCGAAAACAAAATGAACTTCTTCGATGCGGAAACCAGGATTTATTACGTGATCAATGCGAAGAACTCCTGAGTGATTGCTTCCTAAGTAGATACTCTTGCCTTCTATGTCCCGCCTCGCCTGTCCCCTGCTGGTACAAAGTCCGGCCAATAACAAGAGCTCGATCAGCAAGATGCCGCCCGGGGTCTGAAGTTTGGATTTATCCATGGTTACAGACCGATTGTGTGTCGCCAAAAACTCATAATCCGCTTCGGTGTAATCCTGAAAAAGTTTTCCGAACAGAATTCCGCTCACGCTTTCTGCGATCACCCGTGGCAATACCGGGTGATCACCGGTCAGGGACTTCACTGGTGGATGAACCAAGTCGGTGACAGCTTGCGCCAAGGCTTTGTGCGCTGCACGCGCCTCGGGTTTCCGTTTATGCTGCGATTCAAGCGGCTCAATTTCCTCGCGCGACAGGAAGGTGAAATACTTTAGATAGCGAATGACATCGCGATCGTCAGTGCGAATCCAGAACTGGTAAAATTCGTCCTCCCGAGTGCGCTTTGGGTCGAGCCAGACCGCGCCTGCTTCAGTCTTGCCGAACTTGGTGCCGTCGGCGTTGGTGATCAGCGGCAGCGTCAGGCCATAGACCTGTTTGCCCAGTTTCTTGCGGCAAAGATCAATACCCGCGGTGATGTTGCCCCATTGATCACTGCCGCCGATCTGGAGTTCGCAGTTGCAGTCGCGGGCCAGCACATAAAAATCGAAAGCCTGCAGCAGCATGTAACTGAACTCGGTATAACTGATGCCCGTTTCACGGTCCTCCATGCGCGCGCGCACGCTTTCCTTCTGGATCATCTGGTTTACGGAGAAATGCTTTCCAGTGTCGCGCAGGAAGTCGAGGTAACCGATGTTGGCCGTCCACGAGGCGTTATCCACGAGCCGCGCGGGATTGGTCTTCGTGTTGAAGTCGAGGAGCCTGGCGAGCTGCGTTTTCAAGCTGGCGATGTTGCGCTCCAAAATTTCCTTCGTGAGAAGCTGCCGTTCCTGTGTCTTGCCACTGGGGTCGCCGATGCTGCCGGTCGCGCCGCCGGCGACGGCGATCGGGTGATGGCCTGCCATTTGGAATCGCCGCAACGCGAGCAGAGGGACGAGATTGCCGACGTGCAGGCTGTCGGCGGATGGGTCGAAGCCGCAGTAAAGTGTGATCGCGGAACCGAGTTTTTTGTCCAATTCGACCCGGTCGGTGCAATCAGCGACCAGCCCACGCCACTCCAGTTCTTCCAGAATGTTCATCGGTCCGGGGAGTTATCGCGACTGATCGGGCCGTTCACAAGGGGAAATTCTCTGGCCCGGCGGTCTTGCCCGCCGCTGGCAACGACGAAGACCTCGCGGACAGTCGATCCGCACGTCGGGGGACAAAAGTCCGCGCGGAAAAAGGCGGGCCGGAGACGGCCCGCCTTTCGTTTGCACCACCAGATTCTGACTTCCGCTCAGTCCGGTTTGTCCTGTTTCGCTTCGTCGGCGGCGTCGAAGGCGTGTTGCAAAGCCACGAGATCTTCGCCGGGTTTGAGCGAATCGAGCACGGCCTGCTCCGCCTTTAGTTGTTCGGCGGAGTAATTGGCGGCCTTGATGGAAAGACCGATGCGGCGATCACCCTTGTCGATCTTGATGACGCGCGCGGTGACTTCCTGGCCGACTTTGAGCACGTTTTTGATCTTGTCCACGCGCTCCTCGCTGACCTGCGAGATGTGCACGAGGCCATCGATGTCATGTTGAAGTCCGACAAACGCGCCGAAGCTGGCCAGCTTGGAAACCTTGCCGGTGACGAGGTCGCCGACCTTGTAATACTTGTCGATGTTCGTCCACGGATCCTCGGAAAGCTGTTTGACGCCGACCGAGATGCGCTGATTGCCTTTGTCGATTTCCAGCACGACGGCCTCGACTTCGTCGCCCTTTTTAAGGACCTCGCTGGGATGATTGATCTTGCGCGTCCACGAAATGTCGGAGACGTGGATCATGCCGTCCAGCCCCTCTTCCAGCTCGATGAATGCGCCGTAACTGGTGAGGTTGCGAATCTTGCCCTTGACCCGGGTGCCGGGGGGGTATTTATCGAGCGCCTTATCCCACGGATTGGTTTCAAGCTGGCGAATGCCGAGGGAGATCTTCTGTTCCTCGCGGTTGATACCCAGCACAACAGCCTCGACGTCCTGGCCCTGCTTGAGCACGTCGGAAGGTTTGGCAATGCGCTTGGTCCAGGACAACTCGGTGACGTGGACAAGGCCTTCGACGCCGGGTTCCAGTTCCACAAAGGCGCCGTACGGCACGAGGTTGACGACCTTGCCTTTGACGCGGGCGGAGACGGGATATTTTTGTTCGATGGTATCCCAGGGATTCGCGAGCTTTTGCTTCAAGCCAAGGCTGACGCGTTCCTTCTCCCGATTGATGTCGAGCACCACGACGTCGATTTCCTGGCCGACCTTGAGAATCTCGGACGGATGACCGATGCGCCCCCAGCTCATGTCGGTGATGTGGAGCAAACCGTCGAGGCCGTTGAGGTCAATGAACGCGCCGAAATCAGTCAGGTTCTTCACCGTGCCCTTGCGAATGTCGCCGGGCGTCATTTCAGCCAGCAGCTTCTGGCGACGTTCGTTGCGCTCCTGTTCGATCAATTCCCGTCGCGAGAGGACGATGTTCTGGCGATCCTGGTTGATTTTTACGACCTTGAAATCGTAGGTGTTGGCGACGTACTGCTGCAAATTCTTCGGCGGGATGATGTCGATTTGTGACGCGGGGAGGAAGGCTTCGACACCGATGTTGACGAGCAGTCCGCCCTTGACCACCGCCTTGACTTTGCCGGCGATGGTTCCGCCTTCGTTGCAAATCGTGAGGATTTTGTCCCAGTTTTTTTTGAACTCCGCCTTTTCCTTGGAAAGGACGACCATGCCGTCCTTGTCTTCGAGTTTTTCGATCAGCACGTCAATTTCGTCGCCAACTTTAACCGTCTTGATGTCTTCAAATTCGCTGCCGAGAACGGAGCCTTCGCTCTTGTAACCGATGTCGACGAGGACTTCCTTGGGACGGACTTCGATGATGATGCCTTTGACGATCTCGCCTGCGGCAAAGCGTTTGTCGCTCTGCTTCAGGGCTTCTTCCATGGTGAGCATAATGTGTTATTCCGCGTTCATAACCGGGGGCCTGGTCGATGCGAATGCACCCAACGAAGCTCCATTGCCCAACGGACCAGACGTTGCGGTGGCAACGGAGGTTGAAGGTCAGGTTGCAGGTTGACTTTCGTTTCTCAGCCCTAATGAACATCCGCACACGCGGCGTTCAGGCAAGCGGGAAGATAGGCACCGCCCGACGGGATGCAAGGACTATTTTTGCCGGATGGACTGGCCTTCCGAACACCATCCCGGATGCACCCCGGCAAGCGGAATTCCCCTGCTGCCGACGGCAAATTGCCCTTTTTTTTCGCCCCGGGTAACAACCAGCGCCCGTGTGGAAGTACGGATC
>DATNDF010000154.1 GCA_035607015.1 Candidatus Angelobacter sp.
GGCTTTCTTCATGGAGTAATGGCCCGCGAGTCTGGCCTCAATGAGGGCCGCGCGTCAAAGCTGATTCTTCGGCTCCTCGACTCTTGAACTGCGCGCGGAAAAGTGGAACATAAGGCCCATGAAAGCCACAAAATCCCTCCCCCGCCGTTCCTTCCTCAAGTCGGCCGCCATTGCGACCACCGCCGCTCCGTTCCTGCTTCCGTCGCAGATCTGGTCGGCCGAGACGAAACCCAACGACCGCATCGCGCTTGGTTTCATCGGGATGGGGACGCAGAATCGCGGTCTGCTGGGCGGTTTCCTGACCCATAAACAGACCCAGGTGCTCGCCGTGTGCGACGTGGACACCACGCGCCGCGAGAACGCGAAAAAAATAGTCGAGGATTACTACGCCAATAAAAATCCGGCCGGGTCCTACAAAGGGTGCGCCACGCACCACGACTTCCGCGAGTTGATCGGACGAAAGGACATTGACGCGGTCGTCATCGCGACACCCGATCACTGGCACGCATTCATCGCCATCACCGCGGCAAACGCCCGGAAAGACATCTACTGCGAAAAGCCGCTCTGCGAGTCCATTCACGAATCGCAGTCGATGATCAGGGCCGTCCGCAAAAACAACGTCGTCTTCCAGACCGGCTCCATGCAACGGTCATCACGGGAGTTCCGGACCGCCTGCGAGCTGGTTCGCAACGGCGTCATCGGAAAAATCAGGACCGTCGAGGTCGCTGTCGGCGGACCGGCTGTTCCGTGCAATCTCCTGACCGAAGCCGACGAGCCGGGTCTGGACTGGGACATGTGGCTCGGCCCCGCACCGCAACGCGGCTACAACTCCGAACTCAGCCCGCGCGGCGTGCACAAACATTTTCCAAACTGGCGCAACTACCGCGAATACGGCGGCGGTGGTGTGACCGACTGGGGCGCGCACCATTTCGACATCGCGCAGTGGGGCCTCGGCATGGACGAGAGTGGTCCGGAGGAAATCGTCCCGCCGCCCGATTGGGAGAAGGCGCAGAGCGGCGTGCGCCTGCGTTACGCGAGCGGCACGGAAGTCATTCACAAGCCCGGCAACGGAATCTGGTTCCACGGCGCCGACGGAAAAATCTACGTCAACCGCGGCAAGTTTGAATTCTGGAAGGGCAGCGAGCAGAAGGCGAAGGACGCCCACGAGTGCGAAGCGATGAGCAAGGAGTTCCTCGCGGATGCCAAGGTCCACCTCTACAAGAGCGGCGATCACAAGGCCGACTGGCTGGATTGCATCCGCAGCCGCGCGCGTCCCATCTGCGATGTCGAAGTGGGCGCGCACACGGTCAATGTCTGCCAGCTCGTCAACCTGGCCTATTACCACGGCGAGCGGATGAAATGGGACCCCGCGGCACGGCAGTTTACCGGCGGCACAGGCAAAACGGAGTGGCTCGACGTGCCGCAGCGCGATCCATGGAAGGTGGCTTGAGGGACGCAACTGCCGATGGGCGTGGATGCGCCGGGTTTCAGGTCGATCACCGCCGTCGCTCTGCGGTCGAGTTTTGCAACTTCACTTTCGCTCTGCCGGTCGCTGGTCGGGGAGTATTCCTCCGCCGAGGCCCCAATTTGCGGCGCGATTTCCGTAGTGGCGTGCGGCGGCGGCGTTCACTCCAGAGGGGATCGAACGCCCGTTAAAGGATGCCTGCCTCGATTGCCTCCGGGCAAAGTCGTCAGCAGCCGGCACCTGATCGTCTCCGGCGTGCTGACATTCTGATCCCGGTTCCTCGACTCTCGACACCCGGCTGTCGGCGACCTATGCTGCGGCAGATGTCTTTCGCAAACCGCCCATTGATCATCGCCGGGCACGAATTCAAATCGCGGCTCATCCTCGGCACGGGAAAGTTCTCTTCGCCGGAAAAAATGCGCGAAGCGCTCGACGCCAGCGGTGCGGAGATGGTTACCGTGGCCTTGCGCCGGGCGGACCTGAGCGGGAAACACGATCCGTTCGCCAACATTCTCGATTTCCTTGACCCGAAGCGGTACGTGATCCTGCCCAACACCAGCGGGGCGATGAACGCGGAGGAAGCGGTGCGCCTGGCGCGGCTCGCCCGCGCCGCGGGGCTGCCCAACTGGGTGAAGTTGGAAATCCATCCGGACCCGCGCTACCTGCTGCCTGATCCAATCGAGACGCTCAGGGCTGCCGAGATTCTCGTGAAGGAAGGGTTCGTCGTCCTGCCTTACATCAATGCCGACCCGGTGCTGGCCAAACGTCTGCAGGATGCCGGCACCGCCACGGTCATGCCGCTCGGCTCGCCCATCGGCTCGAATCGCGGCATCCAGTCCCGCGACCAGATTCGCATCATCATCGAACAGGCCACCGTGCCGGTGGTCGTCGATGCGGGCATAGGCGCACCGAGCCACGCCGCCGAAGCGATGGAGATGGGCGCTGACGCCGTGCTGGTGAACACAGCCATCGCGGTGGCGAATGATCCGATCGCCATGGGCCGGGCATTTGCCAAAGCGATTGAGGCTGGACGCACAGCTTTTGAAATCGGTCTGGGCGCGCAGCTCGATACCGCGAGCGCGACCAGCCCGCTGACGGCATTTTTGGATCAACCATGAAATTTCTTGCCCTTCCGCGCGTCCGGCAACTGCTCGCCGCCGCCTGCCGTGCGCATGTGCTTGTCCTGGGCGACGTGATACTCGATCAGTTCATCTGGGGCCGCGTCTCGCGCATTTCGCCGGAAGCGCCGGTGCCGGTCGTGGATTTTGAACGCGAGAGTTTCATGCCGGGCGGCGCGGCCAACGTGGCCCGCAATCTCACCGCCCTGAAGGCATCCGCCGATTTGCTCGGCGTCATCGGCCGGGACGAAGGGGGCAAGAAAATGGCCGGTTTGCTCGAGGAACAGCGGGTCCGTTGCGACAGCCTGCTGCAACACTTTGATCGCGCCACGAGCGTCAAGACGCGCATCATTGCGCACCAGCAACAGGTCGTGCGCATGGACCGCGAAACACGCTGCGAACTGGACGAAATGGCCTCGCAGCGCCTGCTTGAAACCGTTGTCCAAAAACTTCCCTCGGCGGACGCGGTCATTATCGGTGACTACGGCAAGGGGGTCGTGACCCAGCCGTTGCTCGACGAAATCAAAAAGCTCTGCCGCGCGCGGAGCATCTGGTTGAGCGTCGATCCCAAGCCCGTCCATCATCTCAACCTGACCGGACTTTCGCTCATCACGCCGAATCGCAAGGAAGCGTTTGAACTCGCCGGCGAGACTGACGACTCGCCGCGCGCAGCCAATCCGCTGACCGACGCCACCCTGATGCATGTGGCCGACCGGTTATTGCGCGAACTCCGGCCCGCGCTGCTGCTCATCACCCTCGGCGACCAGGGACTGTTGCTGTGCCAGCGCGGCCAGAAACCGTTTCACGTCCCGACCGTCGCTCAGGAGGTCTTTGATGTTTCGGGCGCGGGAGACACGGTCATCGCGTCCTTCACGCTGGCGATTGTCGCGGGGGCGTCACCGGTCGAGGCGGCCATTTTTTCAAACCACGCGGCGGGCGTGGTTGTCGGAAAAGTCGGTACGGCGACGGTTTCGCCGGAGGAATTATTGGCCAGCTTCAAGCGGGCAAGATGAGGCACGGGCTGCTTGCAGCGCCGGTCTATGACCGCTGGCAGGATCTCGGGCGCTTACAGAGCGCCTCTACAGTTTATGAACCGCGCAGTTTTTCTGGATCGCGACGGGACGATCATCGAAGACAAAGACTATCTGAACGACCCGGGGCAGGTCGTCCTTTTCCGCGGCGCGGCGGAGGCGTTGAAACGTTTGCAAGACGCAGGCTTCAAGCTGTTCATCGTCTCGAATCAATCCGGCGTCGGCCGCGGCTATTTCACCCTGGCCGAGGTGGAGCGAGTGAATCAACGGCTCGTGGAGTTGCTCGCGAAGCACGGCGTGCGCATCGAGAAGATTTACATCGCCCCCGAAGCGCCGGAGCAACCAAGCCGCGGCCGCAAGCCGTCGCCGCAATTCCTGTTCGACGCGCGCGACGAGTTCGGCATCGACCTTGCGCAAAGTTTCATGATCGGCGACAAGTTGAGTGATCTGGAATGTGGCTGGAACGCGGGCGTGAAGAAAAGCATTCTGGTGCGGACAAGGTACGATGCGGAGCAGGAACGAGACTTCACGGACGGACTAGCGCGTGCTGCGGTCGCATGTGATTTGAATGGGGCAGTGGAGTGGGTTTTGACTAACGATTGAGTCGGGTGCTATTACGAAGTGAATCACAATTGCGGCGACTTTGGCTCGTTCATACTCTTTTGAAAAAGCTTACCCAATTCCGTAACTTGATAGCTAATTTGGCTGATGCCACCTTGCCCTGGCGTTCGCGGCCCTTTCAGCCCGACCAGCCCAGTTCGGACGAGATTTGGATATAGAACCCTCATCCGTTCGACGGAAGGATTAGACAAGCTGGCAAACTCCGTTAGGTCATCGACGAAGCCAATATCGATTGCTGAAGCCAAACGTCGAAAATCCTCCCACCCAATCTCGCCCCGAACGAACCCTGTAAAGAATCTCGCAAGCATCAGCGGTTTGCACAAATCGTCGAGCTTGTCCAAGATGAGAACCAACGTATGCCCCAAGCGATTCGCCTTGGTTTGATCGCTTAACTGTTCTCTAACGAACTTTTCCTTTTCGGAATCGCTGAACCTAGGGCACGCGCGCATAAAGTCACACACTTTCCCCAGAAATATCCTGTCACGAATAGTCTTTGATATCGTACAGAATTTAACAACACTCCCAATCATCGGAGCGTCCTTCAAAAGGCCGTCGTCAAGCAGGATATCGAGTCCAAATTCAGACCAGTCAACTGCCAGGTCCTTGGCTTCCGAACTGCAAACCCCTTTCAGAATCGCAGCACCAAGGCTTTCTATCCCTAGATTCATAACAATCGGTTCACCCGCTTCATTCTTCCTAGGCGGCTATGGTTTGCGAGCGCAAAAAAAAGTCGCACCGGTTTCAGTTTCAAAATCAGTATTTCCTCAGCGTTCAATCCGTGGCTTAATCAACATCTGTGAAAATTGTTGGCTTCATTCCCGCCCGTTACGCCTCGACACGCTTTCCTGGCAAACCGCTGCATCCCATAGCCGGCAGGCCGCTCATCCAGCGCGTCGTCGAACGATGCAAGCTGGCGAAGTCGTTGAGCGAAGTGATCGTCGCGACGGACGACGCGCGCATTCGTGATGTGGCGCAGGAGTTTTGCCGGGTGGAGATGACGCGGGCCGATCATCCGAGCGGCTCGGACCGCGTCGCGGAAGTCGCGGCCCGCTGCGACTGCGACGCGGTCGTGAACATCCAGGGGGACGAGCCGCTGGTGGACCCGGCGGTCATCGACGCCGTGGCGGGTGCGCTGGCCAACGACGAAATGTCCACCGCCGCCGCGCCCATCACAGAGCCCTCGGAATACGACAATCCGAACATCGTAAAAGTCGTTGTCAATTCCGCCGGACGCGCCTTATACTTTTCCAGGCGCACGATACCGTTCGTGCGGGATGCCGCCAGTCGTTCGATCGGCGAACAGTTGGCGGCGTTTCCCTTTTTGAAGCACCTGGGCATTTACGGTTACCGGCGCGTGACATTGTTGCGGCTGGTCAAGTTCCCGGTCTCACCGCTCGAAGCGACCGAGAAACTGGAACAGTTGCGGGCGCTGGAAAACGGGATTCAGATTGCGGTCGTAAAGGTCGATTACGACAGCGTGGGCGTGGACACGCCCGCGGATGTGGCGATAGTGGAAAGAATGTTGAAGGCCGTTGAATCGTTGAACCGCTAAATCGGAATGTGAAATACATCTTCGTCACTGGCGGCGTGGTGAGTTCGTTGGGCAAGGGCCTGACGGCGGCCGCGCTCGGCACGCTGCTGGAAAACCGCGGGCTCAAGGTCGCGCTGCAAAAGTTCGATCCCTACCTCAACGTCGATCCCGGCACGATGAGTCCGTATCAGCACGGCGAGGTTTATGTGCTCGACGACGGCGCGGAGACCGACCTCGACCTCGGCCATTACGAGCGGTTCACCAATGTCAAATTGACCCGGCTCAACAATCTCACCAGCGGCCAGGTCTATCAGACCGTTCTCAATAACGAACGCGAGGGCAAATACCTCGGCAAAACGGTCCAGGTCATTCCGCACGTCACCGACGAAATCCAGAACCGCATTCACCTACTGGCCGAGCAATCGAAAGCGGACGTGATCATCACGGAAATCGGCGGCACGACCGGCGATATTGAGGGGCTGCCGTTTTTGGAGGCCATCCGCGAGTTTGCTCTCGAAGCCGGCCACGGCAATGTCGCCTTCATGCACGTGACGTTCGTGCCGTTCATCAGGGCGGCGGGCGAGCTGAAGACCAAGCCCACGCAGCAATCGGTCGCGAAGTTGCGCGAAATCGGCATCGCACCGCACATTTTGATCGCCCGCTGCGAACGGCCGCTGGACAAGGAACTGCGCCAGAAGATTTCCCTGTTTTGCAATGTCCCGTACGAAGCGGTCATCGAGGAAAAAGACGTTGACCACAGCATCTATGAAGTGCCGCTCATGCTCCAGCGCGAACGGCTTGACGACCTCGTCTGCCGGTTGCTGCACCTGGAGACACCGTTGGCGAACATGGCGCACTGGCAGGAAATCATCCGCAAACTCATCGCCCCGCAGCACCGCGTCCGCATCGGCGTCGTCGGCAAATACATCGAGCTGCAGGACGCCTACAAATCGGTTTACGAAGCGATCATCCACGGCGGGGTGGCGAACGATTGCGGCGTGGAGATCGTAAAGTTGGACGCCGAGGACATCGAACGCGAGGGTGCGGAAAAAATTCTCAAAGGGCTCGGCGGGATCCTGGTGCCGGGCGGCTTCGGCGAACGCGGCATTGAAGGCAAAATCATGGCTGCGAAATACGCGCGGGAAAACAAACTCCCTTACCTCGGCCTCTGCCTGGGAATGCAGATCGCGACGATTGAATTTGCGCGCAACGTGCTGAAACTGGAAAAGGCGCACTCGACCGAGTTCGAGCCCGGCACGCCGCACCCGGTCATCTGTCTGCTCGACGAGCAGAAGAAAGTGACGAAGAAGGGCGGCACCATGCGGCTGGGCGCGCAACCATGCCAGTTAGTGGTGGGTTCACAAGCAGCCAAGCTTTACGGCGCATTCGTCGTGAACGAGCGGCACCGGCACCGCTACGAATTCAACAACGCCTATCGCGACAGGTTCGAGAAGGCGGACTTCATGTTCAGCGGCACCTCGCCGGACGGCAAACTGGTGGAAATCATCGAGCAAACGAACCACCCTTTCTTCATTGCCAGCCAGTTCCATCCGGAATTCCGCAGCAAACCGCACCAGCCGCATCCGTTGTTCCGCGGCTTCATCGGAGCCGCCCACGCCCACATTCATCAACGGCCGTTGTGACACGGCGCGGCTGAACATGGGGGTGTTTCAGACAATCAATCTGGAGGCGCGAAAATGCGAACCGACATTCCGGCTCATTTTCGAGCACGGCAAGAAGTAGAGATGTACGGCGCACGCCTGTTGATTCCCGCGCTGGAGCATCTGCTCGCGCTCAAGTTGCACGCGTTGAGCGCACACTCACGCGGGCCGCTTTCTGAAGGATTTTTTAGATGTTGAAAATCTGTTGCGCGTAAACAAGGTTGATTTGCGTTCCGAGCGTGTTCGCCAGTTGTTCCTGAAATACGGCAATACCGAATTTATGAAAAAATATCCCACGCCTGCTCTGGCGGAGAAATTTGAATTGAACGAAGCCGCGGCGGCGGCCGAGCTTGAGTTGCCGGTGGCAACGGATTTTGTATCGCGCCCGCCGCGGATTGATCCACAAGCCATGCTTCGCCGGATCGAGGAAACCATGCATTGGCGCAGCACGCGACCCGGAGAATGCGAGCGCCGGCTGGCGGAGAAAATTCCAGAGGAATTTGTTCTTTAAGGGCTTCCCGGATGCCCGAAAAGACGGGCTGCTAAAAAGGTGGAGGAATTGAAATTCAATGCAACGCGCAAGCCGGGCGAGAGAAAGCGACTGGTCATTCTGTCGCTGTTCCTGTTGGCGACCGCTGGTTTCGTTGTTTGGCTGACCGCCGGGTCCCACCACGAACCGCTGCACAAAGGCAAACCGATCAGTTATTGGGTGGACGGCGCGTGTCGCGAGAATGCAGACGAAAGATTCTTGCAGCAGCTTGACGAGATCGGCAAGCCGGCTGTTCCTTACCTGATAGCGAAGCTTCGCATGAGGGATACGCGGTTGCGCAAAGCTTGGATTGCGATTTGGAGACACCTCCCGACAGGATTAAGAAGCAGGTTGCCTGAGGGCGAGTTGGTATATTGGGTACGCCATGAGGCGATAAACTGTGTCCGCAGGCTTGGTCCCAAAGCCGAATCCGCCGTTCCAGAACTCATTGTGCTTATTAGGGAACAGCCCCAAGACTTGAGTTATATTTGCGCCGCCCTCGAAGAAATCGGCCCAAAGGCTCAACAAGCATTGCCAGCGCTGCGCAATCAGATGGCTGGCAAATCGCTTTTCGACCAGGTCAACCTAGCGAAAACGATCTGGACAATTGGTGGAGACACAAACCTCGCGTGCGAAATATTTGCCAAGGCATTGACCCAAGACCAGGACGACAGCGCGGCAGTGAACGCGGCGGCATTCGCAAAGATCATGGGGCCGCAAGCGGTGACCCTGGAATCAGCCTTGGAACAGCTGGCAACGAACATGACGCACAGCGCGGGCACGCGCGACAACGCCACCTGTGCGGTAGGGGCGCTGGGCTTGACCAACGAAACCGTCGTTTCGATTTTGCTCGAAGGAATCAAGAATCCTGAACTATATGTGCGAACCGATTGTGCGCTGGATCTGTGGCACCTCAACCCGAAGTACGCGTCTCTCGCGGTTCCCATTATCGTCGAAATGCTCGTGGACAAGAAGAGGCGTTTTCCCGGCGATCGAACAGAACTGCTCGACTACAAGTTCAGAAAGTTGGATTTCAAAGCCGCAATCCCGGTCCTAGGAAAAATCGCTCAGACCGGTTCACCGGAAGCACAACAAATCGCCGCCGGGGCACTGCAAAAGCTTGATACGAAAAACGGAGACAATGCAGGAAAGCGATGATCTACCGCGAAGTCATCCAGTTCCTCTACGACCTGCGCTTGTTCGGCGCGAAGTTTGGATTGGAAAACACCTTCAAACTCGCGGCGCTCGCCGGAAATCCGCAGGAGAAACTGCGTTTCATTCACGTCGCCGGGACGAATGGCAAAGGTTCCACCTGCGCGATGCTCGAAAGCATTTATCGAGCAGCGGGTCTGCGTGTGGGTTTGTTCACGTCGCCGCATCTCGTTTCGTTTCGTGAACGGATACAGGTCAACCGCCAGCTCGTTAACGAATCCGACGTGGTGCGGTTGCTCGAAGAAATGCAGCCGTGGCTTGAAGAGTTTCCAAAGGACCATCATCCGACGTTTTTCGAGGTGGTGACAGTGATGGCCTTGCGCTACTTCGCGGAAAAAAAGTGCGACCTCGTGATCTGGGAAACGGGCATGGGCGGCCGGTTCGATGCCACGAACATTGTCGTGCCGCTGGCGAGCGTCATCACCAATATCAGTTTCGACCATCAACAATGGCTCGGGGACACACTCGCGAAGATCGCCGGCGAAAAGGCCGGCATCATCAAGCCCGGCGTGCCGGTCGTTACAACCGCGGACGCGCCGGAAGCGCTGGCGATCATCGAGGAAACCGCGAGGCGCTTGAATGCGCCGCTCGTCAAAGCCGGAGAGACCTTCCGTTCGTCCCGGGCAGGCAGTCTGACTGCGTTGTCTCTGGCCGGCAAACATCAAGAACGCAACGCAGCGGCGGCAATCGCGATCGTCGAAACGCTCCGCAGAATGATCCCGGTCAGGGACGAGACGATCCGGATCGGTCTGGAATCCGTCCAGTGGCCGGGGCGGTTGCAGGTCGTCAAATCGAAATCCGGACAAACAGTTCTGCTCGACGGCGCGCACAACGCCGCGGGTGCCGACGCGCTGCGCGATGCCCTGGAAACGTATTATCCGAGTGCGAAACCGGCGCTCATTCTGGGCGTACTGGAAGACAAGGACTGGCGGCACCTTTGCGAAGCGCTTGCGCCGCTGGCGATGCACATCCTGCCGGCGTCCGTGAACAGCGAACGGACGACGCCGCCGGAGAGGCTGCGTGACGCGTGCGCTATTGCGAATCCTGGCGCGCAAGTCACCGCTTGTCCTTCGCTGGCGGATGCGTTAAAGGAAGCAGCGGATGCCCCGTTCGTTGTCATCACCGGTTCACTGTACCTCGTGGGCGAGGCGATGGAGTTGCTCGGCCTTTCGCCGACGACATCGGAAGGCGAACGCGAATTGAACGAATGGTCCGCCAAAAAATGAAAGATTTCAAAATTCATAGTCGAAGGGAAGGCCCGCGCGCCGGGTTACAGACTCTCATCCGGAGATTTTCAACCAAGGCAACCGGGGCATCGCGGGGGCGGGGTTATTTGGGTGGCCTGGGCGCTGCGCTGGGAATTGCCCTGATCACAGGATGTATCTCGGGCGGTTCGCGCGATTCCTCGACCGCCCGGCTCACTTATCCCGCCACCCGCAAGACGAACGTCGTGGACGATTACCACGGCGTGAAGGTTGCCGATCCCTATCGCTGGCTGGAGGACGACAATTCACCGGAAACCAGGGCGTGGGTGGAAGCGGAGAACAAGGTTACTTTTGGCTACCTTCAGACGATTCCTGAATTGCCGGACATCAAGGCGCGCCTGACGAAGCTGTGGAATTATGAACGCTACGGCGTGCCGTTCAGGCAGGGTGGCCGATACTTCTTCTCGAAAAACAACGGCCTGCAAAACCAGAGCGTGCTCTACACCATGGCCACGCTCGATGCGGAGCCGTCCGTGTTGCTGGATCCGAACACACTTTCCGCCGACGGCACCGTGGCCTTGAAAGGTTACGACATCACGGAGGATGGCAATCTGATGGCTTATGCGCTTTCCACAGCCGGCTCAGACTGGGAGGAGATCCGCGTGCGCGATGTACGAACGGCGCGGGATCTGCCCGACCTGACCAGATGGGTGAAGTTTTCCGGCATTTCCTGGACGAAGGACGGCAAAGGGTATTTTTACTCGCGTTACGACGAACCGACGGAGGAAACAAAACTGACGAAGGCCAACTATTTTCATAAACTTTACTACCACCGGCTCGGCGCGCCGCAGTCGGAGGACAAGCTCGTTTATCAACGGTCCGATCACAAGGACTGGAATTTCAACGGCTCGGTTACGGATGACGGACATTACCTCGTCATCACCGCGTCCGAGGGCACCGACCCGAAGAACCGCGTTCTTTACCAGGACCTGCAGCGACCGGATTCGCCGGTCGTGGAACTGCTCATGGACTTCGACGCCGATTACACGTTCATTGACAATGACGGCCCGCGCTTCTGGTTCCGCACCGACCTGAACGCGCCGCGACATCGGGTGATCGCCATCGACGTCACTCATCCTGAACGCGCGAACTGGAAGGAAATCATTCCCGAGGCGAAGGAAACACTCGGCAGTGTCGGGACGCTCAACGACCGGTTTGTGTGCGTTTATCTGAAGGACGCCCACAGCGAGGTAAAGATTTTCGGACTGGACGGCGCGTTGGTGCGCGGACTCGCGCTGCCGGGCATTGGCTCGGTCGGGGGTTTCGCCGGCAAACGGTCCGACACGGAAACCTTCTATTCCTTCACCAGCTTCACGGTTCCGGGAACCATTTTCCGGTACGACGTGAAATCGGGCGCAAACACGGTTTTTCGCGAGCCGAAGGTCGCGTTCAATCCCGGCGACTACGAAACGCGCCAGATTTTTTACGCCAGCAAGGACGGCACGCGCGTCCCGATGTTCATCACGCACAAGAAGGGGCTGAAGTTGAACGGAAAAAATCCCACCCTGCTTTACGGTTACGGCGGATTTGACATCAGCCTGACCCCGGGGTTTTCCGTGGCGAATCTCGTGTGGATGGAAATGGGAGGGGTGTATGCGGTGCCGAATTTGCGCGGTGGCGGCGAATACGGCGAGGAATGGCATCAGGCCGGCATGAAATCCAGGAAGCAAAATGTCTTCGACGACTTCATCGCTGCGGCGGAATGGCTCATCGCAAACAAATACACGCGGCCCGACAAACTAGCGATTTCGGGCGGCAGCAACGGCGGGTTGCTCGTCGGCGCATGCGAAACCCAGCGGCCCGAATTGTTTGGCGCCGCGCTGCCGGCGGTCGGCGTGATGGACATGCTGCGCTTCCAGAAGTTCACGATCGGATGGGCATGGACTTCCGACTACGGCTCATCGGACAATGCGGAGGAGTTCAAGGCGCTCCACGCCTATTCGCCGCTGCACCATATCAAACCCGGAACCAGGTATCCCGCGACCCTCATCACGACCGCGGACCACGACGACCGCGTGGTGCCCGCGCACAGTTTCAAATACGCCGCCACGCTACAGGCCGCGCAGGCAGGCACTGCGCCCATCCTGATTCGAATCGAAACGCGGGCCGGCCACGGTGCGGGCAAACCGACCACGAAAATCATTGAGGAGACAGCGCAACGCTGGGCTTTTCTTTTGCGCGAGCTGAAAATCAAACTGCCGGGCGGTCGCCGGAGCGAGTAATTCCCCATGCAATCGCGCGGAAACATTCAGGTGGTGACCTTTGACGTGGGCGGCACCTTGATACAGCCCTGGCCTTCGGTCGGACACGTGTACGCCGAAATCGCCGCCGGACATGGTTTCGCGGGCATTTCACCCGGGAAACTGAACAGGAACTTTGCGGCGGCCTGGCGGGCGAAGAATGACTTTCAGCACACATTGCCCGAATGGTCGGCTCTGGTGGACCAGTCGTTTGCCGGTTTGTGCGATGTGCCGCCCAGCCGGACATTTTTTCCCGCCATTTACGAGCGCTTCAGCACCGCGGACGTGTGGCGCACCTATGAGGACGTGCTGCCCGCGCTCGACGCGCTTGCCTCGCGAGACATGCGCCTGGCAATTGTATCCAACTGGGACGAACGGTTGCGTCCCTTGCTGCAGCAGTTGCGGCTCGACCGTTATTTCGAAACCTTCATCGTCTCGTGTGAGGTGGGTTTCGCCAAACCATCGCCGGTCATTTTCGAACAGGCCTCCAAAAAAACCGGAGTGGCGCCCGGTCAGATTCTCCATGTCGGTGACAGTTTCACTGACGACGTGACCGGGGCCAGAGCGGCCGGCTGCGGCGCTCTGCTCATCGACCGCGCGAACGCCGCCGCGGGCGCCGACAGGATTTCCTCCCTGCGCGAGCTGGAGGCGGTTGTGTTTTCGTCTGCGCCCGGCGGAAGTTGAGGCAA
>DATNDF010000155.1 GCA_035607015.1 Candidatus Angelobacter sp.
CGCTTCGCCTGTGCTTCGACCGGTCGCGGCCGAGCCGATTATTTCGTAAGAAGGAAAACCGTTGTAGTGCTGCAACTGCGGCGAGCCGTAGGTCCAGTTCACCGTTGTGAACGCGGACAAGGGCACCATCGTTCCGCTTCGATTGCGTACGTAAACGGCTTTCACATCTTCAGGCGACATGCGGAACGGCGCATCGAGTTGCACGAGCACGCGCTGGACGCGATTCCCGTTGATGAAGTTGTTTACGTACGTCGATCCGAAACACGTCTGCAACGTGGAGTTGATCTCGGCTGGCGAAACACCCAGCGCGTTGGCCTTTTCCTCGTCCAGTTCAATCTTCAACTGCGCGGCGTCTTCCAGTCCCTGAACACGCACGCCGACGACGACGGGGTTCTTTCGCGCCATTTCCAGAAGCTGATTGCGCGCGGCCAGGAGCTTGTCATGACCGAGGCCGGCGAGATCCTGCAATTCAAGATCGAACCCGGTCGAGTTGCCCAACTCGTTGATCGCGGGCGGATTCAACGGAAATATGATTGCGTCCTTGATCTGAGAAAACTTTCCTGCGGCGCGCGCAATCACCGCCATCACCGTGTGTTCTTTGCCTTTGCGCCTGCCCCAGTCCTTGAGCCGCCCGAACGACAGTGCCGAGTTTTGTCCGCGCCCGTTGAAGCTGAATCCGGCGACCGTGATGAAACTTTCAATCTCCGGCTGCTTCAAAAAATAATCTTCGACCTGGTGCAGCACTACATCGGTGCGCGTTTTGGTCGCACCCACGGGCAGCTGAATGTTCGTGATGAAATAACCCTGGTCTTCCGCCGGCAAAAACGACGACGGCAGATTCACGTAGAGCAGGCAGACCGCGCCGATGATCAGCACATACGCAACCATGCAGGCCGGGCTGTGCTTCAGAATTCGACCCACGCCCGACTGGTAGCGCTTCGTGGACTTCGCGAACGCCCGGTTGAACCAGCCGAAAAATCCGCGCTTCTCGTGTTTGTGTCCTTTTGGGATCGGTTTCAACAGCGTCGCGCACAGCGCCGGCGTCAGCGACATAGCGAGAAAAACCGAAAACAACATTGACGAGACGAGCGACAACGAGAACTGGCGATAGATCGTCCCGACCGAGCCACTGAAAAATGCCATGGGAATGAACACCGCCGTGAGCACAAGCGTGATGCCGATGAGCGCGCCGGTGATTTGTTTCATCGCCTTGCGCGTCGCTTCAAGCGGCGAAAGCCCTTCCTCGGACATGATGCGCTCGACGTTTTCAACCACCACGATCGCGTCATCAACGAGAATGCCGATTGCCAGCACCATTCCGAACAGGGTCAGCACGTTGATGGAAAACCCGAATGCCAGCATCGCGGCAAACGTGCCGAGCAGCGCGACCGGCACGACGATGGTCGGAATGAGCGTGGCGCGGATGTTTTGCAGGAACACAAACATCACGAGAAAGACCAGCGCGATCGCTTCGAGCAGCGTCTTGAGCACTTCCTCGATCGAAATGCGCACAAACGCGGAGGTGTCGAGCGGATAATCGACGCGCACGCCCGGGGGGAAGAAGCGGGAAAGTTCCGCGACCTTGTTGCGAACGGCCTCGGCAGTGTTCAATGCGTTGGCGGTCGGCGACAGCTTGATGGCCACGGCGGCGGAAAGATGGCCGTTGACTCGCGCCTGAGTGCCGTAGTTTTCCGCGCCAAGCGTCACGCGCGCCACGTCCTTCAGCAGAACGCGGGAGCCATCCGGATTCGTGCGCAACAGAATATTTTCAAATTCGGGGACCGCGCGCAGTGTCGCGCGACCCTGCATGATGACGTTGAGTTGCTGTCCGTCAACCGCGGGTGTCGCGCCGATTTGCCCGACCGGCACCTGGGCGTTCTGGTTCTGAATCGCGTCCGTCACGTCCGCCGCGGTGAGATTAAGCTGTTCAGCTTGTCCGGGTTCAGCCATACGCGCATCGCGTATTGGGAGCCGAACATGTTCGCCTCACCGACGCCCGACACACGGCGGATTGGATCGAGCACGCTCGACGCAATGTAATTGCCCAGCGCCACTTCATCCATGCTGTCGTCCACGGTCGAGAGCGTGAAAAACATCATGAAATTGCGCGTGGCCTTTGCGACGACGACGCCCTGTTGCTGGACGGTTTGCGGCAAACTTGGCAACGCGAGCTGGACTTTGTTTTGCACCTGCACCTGCGCCGTGTCGGGATTCGTGCCTGGCAGGAAATAGAGCGTCACGGTCGCGAGTCCCGACGCATCGGTGCTCGACGACATGTAGAGCAGGTTGTCGATGCCGTTGAGTTGCTGCTCGATGACCGAGGTCACGGTTTCCTGCAATGTTTCAGCGGATGCGCCCGCGTAATTTGCGGAGACGGAAATCGACGGCGGCGCGACGGACGGATATTGCGCAACAGGCAGCTGCGTAATCGCCAGCGACCCGAGCACCATGATGAGAATGGAGACAACCCAGGCGAATACCGGCCGGTTGATGAAGAATTGGGCCATGACGCTCCCTTACTTCAAACTCTGCTGCGCGCCGGTTTCGGCCGGCGGATTGAAGGGCACCGGTTTCACGAGTGAACCGGGCGGCGCCTTTTGCGAGCCTTCGACCACGATTCGTTCACCGGCCTTAAGGCCGCGCGTTACGACGACCTTGTTTCCCACCTCGCCGTCCGTTTCCAGGGTTCGCACCTCAACTTTGTTTTCGACATTGACCACGAGCACGGTCGCAGCGCCGGTTGGCCCGCGCGTGATGGTTCGTTGCGGAACGGTCAGCGCGTTGGCCTTGACGCCCTCGACGATTTGCGCGCGCGCAAACATTCCGGGCATCAACAGGTTTTCCGGGTTGGGAAAATCCGCCCGCAGGGTAATCATGCCCGTCGTTGGATCGACCGAGATGTCCGAGAACAATAACTTGCCGGCGTGCCGATAAACCGTGCCGTCCTCGAGAATCAACGTCACGCGCGCCTCGCCGGGAGCGGCGCTTTCAAGCGTGCCGTTTTCGAGCGCGCGCTTCAGCCGCAGCACTTCCGTGCTCGACTGCGTGAAATCGAAATAAACCGGATCGAGCTGGCGAATCACCGCCAGTTGCGTTGCTTCCGTGGCGCTCACCAATGCCCCTTCAGTCACCAATGCCTTGCCGATCCGGCCGGATATCGGCGCCGTGACCTGCGTGTATCCGAGATTCAATTCCGCGGTCTGTACGGCGGCTTTGGCTGCGAGCACTTCCGCTTCATTCTGGCCGAAGGTCGCGACCGCCTGATCGTAAACCTGCTTGCTGATCGCATTGATCGGGACCAGTTCCTTGTAACGTCCGACGTTTGCCTTGGATTCATTCAACATGGCTTGCGCTCTCGCCAACGACGCCTTCGCGCTGTTCAGGCTGGCTTCCAAAGGCGCTGGATCGATCCGAAACAAGACCTGGCCCTCCTTGACGTTCGATCCTTCCTCGAACAATCGCTTCAGCAGAATTCCTGTCGCCCGCGCGCGCACCTGGGCGTCGCGCACGGAATTGATTCGCCCCGGCAACTCGGTCGTGCGCTGGACGCGCTCTGGCGTCACCGTTAACACCGAGACTTCAGGAGGCGGAGGTGCCGGGGGCGTGGCGCCTTGTTTGCATGCACTGAGAAGTGCGGCAAGTGACAATATGAAAACACAAAGCGACCTCTTTGAAACAATCGAATTCATATGCGTTGGAAAGGTCAGGCGGCTCGGAATCCCGCGGCCGCAAATGAAATGAGCTTTCGTGTTTGAGCTTCGAGACTGACATCCTTTACCCAGTCCGGACGAAACTTGTCCTTCGTCAGCAGCCAGTGATGGAGCGCGCCATAGGTGAATTTCATGCGCCAGAAAATGTCCGAGCGCGACAGGTGCGGCAGCGCGCGTTTGAGGGCGGCATGCATCCGCTCCGCCAGCGGTTCAAATTGCCTCTTCAAAAGCGCTTCAACTTCGGGACTCGGTTCAGCCAGGCAGCGACCAAACAGTTTTGAAAAGGCCGCTCCTTCTTTGGTCGCATCGAGGGAACACTGGACCGCCGGCCGAATGAACGCCCCGAGGACGGCTTCCAGCATTCGAGTTTTCCTGCCGGTCGCATTCTCCGCCGCGTCCAGCGCCGCGAGCCGCGCTTCATTGACCGGGACGACGCGCCGCTCGAAAACGGCGGCGATCAAGTCTTCCTTGCTCCCGAAATGATAGTTGATAGCAGCGAGATTGACATTCGCCTTGTCGGTGATGTCACGGATGGAAACCCGGTCAAGTCCCCGCTCGCCGAACAGCTCCTCCGCCACATCCAGGATGCGTGATCTGGTATTTCTCGATTCTTTCATACGCACGTTTCAAACGCTTGTATGAATCGTGCCCCAAGTCAACTTATCTCCGATTATTTTTTGCAAAACTTTTGCGAGCATGCCGCCATTGCCGGGTAATTCCCGTCACCCCTAGGTACGGCATCCAAAGGTCTCATGTTTGAATGTTTCAAGAGAACGCCAGAAAGTTGCCCATCGGCGAATTCTTGTTCAGAGGGCTGGCGTGTTATTTTGCCCGCGCCATTCCCCGGTTCGAATCCTGCCGGTGCCATTGCCTCAGTTTTCGCTCTTCGATTTCGAGACGCCGATTGAGGAGTGATGCGAGCCCGACTCGGTTCCATTTTTGCGCTTGAGCAGTTGCGTGTGCAGGTAGGTGTCGATGGGCGCCTGTTCCCACGCGGAGTACCACAGATCGCCCAGCATTTGTCCGGCCTTCGTCAACTGGTCGCCGAGAAATGCGCGCCCGGAAAGGCCGGCTTCTGTTTCCCCGCCGAATTTCCCCTCTTTCTCAAATTGGTAAAGCGGTTCGACCTGACGATTCTGTTGGACAATGAACTGCATCACTTCGGGGAAAATGTCGTCGTGGTGGGCTTTTGGATCATCCGGCCATACCATGCGCGCGGGGCGCAGGTGGCCCTGCAAATCAGCCACAATGAATATTCCCGTCCGATGGAAATAGCCCCCATCTATCCAGGCATGAAATGTCTTGTTTGTTGTATAACCGCGCGGATTGCGGTCAACCCAGCCGTTGAAATTGCGCGTCGTGTGGAGTGGTTGTCCGGCATCGCCGACGAAATGGCCCAGCGTACCCATGAAAAACAGCACGTTTTCGCGCGCGTTCGCGACTTCTTCCGGTTCTCCGGCCTCTTCAAATGTTTTCAGATAGGAAAAGGCCGACTTCAACTTCGCGTAATATTCGGTGATGGTCCACGGTAGAAAACCGATCAGCGCTCGAGTACGGTCGAAATCATTGGTCGAATTGATCGGCGGGAAAACGCGGGGATTGGCCGCCCGGATCAGCGCGAGTTGCGCGGTAAACTCGTAGCGAAAATGGCTCAATGCGGATGGCTTCAGCCGGTAAAGCGCCAGGTCCTCCAGATCGAAGAAGTGATCGGGAGAATTGAAATGTTTGAGTGGCAGATCGGATGTGTTTCGCCAGCGGTCCGGTTCGCCACTCAGGAAAGCGACGCGCTCGCGCGCTTCCGGTGTCTGGACGAAGGCAGGGAAATTGGTCGGCAGTGTGGCCAGGGCCAGTTGGTTCACAAAGCGATGCCCTTCGTAGTCCCAGGCGAAGCCGGCGACCGGGCAGAGGAAAAAAACGGCCATCGTTCCAATCGCCCGGGCAAAAAAAGAATTCATGATATCGCGTGTGCTCGCCGAAACAGTGATTCATTGACGGGCCGCCGCCAAAACGGCGCAAAGGCGCCGGCTGCGCAACGAACCGCTGTTGGTATAGCGGCAGAAAAAACCATTTCAAGCCGCGAGTTCATTGGTTGCATCAATTCGGCCGCCAAAAGGCACGTTAAATTCCTTCAAAGCAGAGGTGGTTTCACGCGGTGACGCGCATTCGAGACAGTGTTACAGGCGATCTCCTCCCACGATCTCCGTCCCTTGCGGCCAGGTTTCCTGCGGAACGAATCCGACCAGCTTTCTCGCTGGCTCCAGATCAAAATGGACGCGAAGGACGGGCCTGCTGGAAGCGTAAACAATCGCGAATCGAACGTCCGTCTTCGCTTCGACTGCGCAGGCGAAAAAGCGTCCGGCATCCCCGGGACTCAGATAGACGTCCTGCGCCCATGCGCTGGCGGCGATTTCCCGCACCTGTTCCGGAGTGCGAGGACACCAGCCGAGCCGGACAGCGATGACGCTCATGCCGTGTGTTTCGGCGTAGCCGCGTCCAATGGCTTCCAGAAACATCTTGGTGGCGGCATACCAGTAACGTGGACTGGGTGGATCTTCCACGCGGACGGGCAAGCTTCCCTCCGTCCGCTGCCACCAGTTCACCTGTCCGCTGCTGGCCAGGATGAGCCGGCGCACGCCCGCCAGGCGGGCCGCTTCCATCACGTGATACACGCCAACAATATTGTTCGGCAAAAGTTTCGACAGGAAATCGTCGTCGTCTGGTGTGGCCGCCAGATGAATCAAAGTTCCGGCCCCGTACGACGCGCGCTTCAAATCCTCCGCTATTGTGATGTCACCGACAACGCAATCACCCACGCCCGGCGTCCTGACGATGTCGAACCCCCTGACGGGCATTTTCCGCCGCTGCAATTCGGCGACGACGGCCCGGCCAATGCGGCCCGCCGAGCCAACGACAAGGACAGTGTGGTTGTTGTTCACGCGTCTGATGGGGTCGTGGCGACTTGATCGATTCCCAGCGGCTTCGTTGAAATGAATCTTGAAATGGGAACTGACATTTGAGGCGTTAGATTCCCTCCCCGAGCGCCACTGGCGCGTCGTGCGTCACGGCGACTTCAGGAGCCAGTTTTTCCCCTTCGCGCGCGAGCACGCGGTATTGTCGGATTTGAAAAGATACTTCCTTGCCGTCGTCGAGTCCCTGAAATGCGTATTCCTCCTTGGTCATGCGGGCGCGGACGATGAGTCCGCTCGGCAGCTCCAGTTCAACGCGAAGCATGATGCCAAGAAAGTACGTGTGTCGGAGCACGGCTTGATACCGAAAGGCTTTGAGGTCGGAGGAAATTTGCACGGCGTAGGGGCGGAAGCCGATGCGCAACCGCTGACCGTCGGGCAGGCCGTGGGATGGGAATTCAAGTTCATTCAAGGACGCGACGCCGTTGTACACATCCAGCTCCAGCACGTTCATGACGCCGATGAAACGGGCCACGAACTCATTAGCCGGCTGCTCGTAAACTTCGCGCGGCGTGCCGATCTGTTCGAGGTTGCCGCGAGAAAAGATCACGATACGGTTGGACACCTCCATCGCCTCTTCTTGATCGTGAGTCACGAAGAGCGTGGTGACATTCAACTCGTGGTGAAGTGTGACGAGCCATTCGCGGAGCTCCTGCCGGATTTTCGCATCCACCGCCCCGAACGGCTCGTCGAGCAGGAGCACCCCGGGCTTTGGCGCAAGCGCCCGGGCGATGGCAACGCGTTGACGCTGACCCCCGGAAAGCTGGTGCGGATAACGCCGTTCCAGTTCTTCAAGGCCGAACAACTCCAGCAACTCGCGGACGCGCGTCTTGATGTCCGCCCGTTTCCATTTTTTGATCTTGAGGCCGAAGGCGATGTTCTTGAACACATTCATGTTCTTGAACAGCGCGTAATTCTGGAAGACGAAGCCAATGTTGCGTTGTTGGACGGAGAGATCGTTGACGCGCTGGCCGCGAACATGGATGTCGCCCTCGGTCGGCATTTCCAGTCCGGCGATCATGCGGAGCACTGTTGTCTTGCCACCGCCGCTGGGGCCGAGCAGCGCCATCAGTTCGCCTTCCCTGACGGAAAAACTGACCGTGTTGACGGCAACCACGTTGCCGAATCGCTTGCTGACGTTCTTCAGTTCGATGCTCATGCCTCGGTGGGCGGTTCCATTTCCAGGCCTCAGCTTGAAGGTCGATGTTCGCCGGAGCGCTGGGCCAGTTCGTATTCGCGCCGGGTCCGCCATTCCAGGAACGTCTTGATCCCCAGCGTCAGCAGGGCAAGCAGCGCCAGCAGGCTCGCCACAGCGAAGGCTGCCGCGCCCTGGTATTCGTTGTAAAGTTTTTCGACGCGCAAGGGCATCGTGTCGGTTAAACCCGTAATGTGGCCGGACACGACCGAGACCGCGCCGAATTCACCCATGGCTCGAGCGTTACAAAGGATGATGCCGTAAATCAGCCCCCACTTCACCGAGGGCAGCGTCACATGCCAGAAGGTTTGCCAGCCGCTGGCGCCGAGGGTCAAGGCCGCCTGTTCCTGTTCTGCTCCCGCCGCCTGCATGACCGGGATCAATTCACGCGCCACGAACGGGAACGTGACGAACACCGTCGCAAGCACGATCCCGGGCACGGCGAAGATGATTTTGATGTCGTGCGAGTCGAGCCATTTACCGAAGTAGCCTTGCAGCCCAAACAGCAAAACGAACATCAATCCGGCGACGACCGGTGACACGGAAAACGGCAGGTCAATCAGCGTGGTGAGAAGGGACTTTCCGCGAAAATCAAACTTGGCGATCGCCCACGCCGCGGCCACGCCAAAAAACACGTTCAGCGGGACCGCGACGGCTGCGACGACGAGCGTCAGTCGAATCGCGGCCCACGAATCGGGCTCTGAGAGGGAGGTCCAGTAGGTTTGCAGGCCCTTGGCGAAAGCCTGCGCAAACACGTTGATCAGCGGCAGCAGCAAAAACACAAGCGAAAAGACAAGTGCAATCGTGATCAGTGCCCACTTGACGAAGGGTGGTTCCTCGGTGCCGCGTTGTGACTGGCTGCGGCCGGCGCGGCGCCGGATGAGTTCAGTGTCGGTGGAGGGCGGGCCGGACATGATCAGTTCTCGTAGCGGCTCGCCCAGTTTTCGAGCCAGTTGATGACGTAGAGCATCGCGAAAGAAATCGCCATTAACACAACGGCGAGAGCCACGGCTCCGGCGTAATCGTATTCCTCCAGACGCATGACGATCAGATACGGCGCGATTTCAGTCCTGAACGGCAGGTTGCCGGAGATGAACACGATCGACCCGTATTCGCCGACAGCCCGTGCGAAGGCCAGGGCGAAGCCCGTGATGATCGTGGGGAGCAGCGTTGGTGCGATGATGCTGTAAAAAGTACGGAGACGTCCGGCACCGAGAGTGGCGGCAGCTTCTTCAACTTCGCGTTCGAGGTTTTCGAGCACAGGCTGCAAGGTGCGGACCGCGAAAGGCATTCCGACGAACGTCAGGGCGATGATGACCCCCAGCGCGGTGAACGCGCCGTTGATACCAAGCGGCACGAGCCACCGCCCGAGCCAACCGTCGCTGGCGAAAAGACTGGCAAGGGTCAGCCCTGCGACGGCCGTCGGCAGAGCGAACGGAAAATCGACGAGTGCATCGATGAAGCGCTTACCGGGAAAATCGTAACGGACCAGCACCCAGGCAAGGACGGTCCCGAAAAAGGCATTGGCGAGTGCCGCAGCCAGCGAAGCGCCAAAAGTCAGCTTGTATGTCGCCAGCGCGCGGTCGGTGGTGGCCAGGCGCCAAAAGTCGGTCGGCGAAATCTCCAACGCTTTCAAGAACAGGCCTGCGATGGGTATGAGAATTATCGCGCTCAAATAAAACAGAGTGAAACCCATCGTCAGGCTGAATCCCGGCAGCGCGTTGAATTTTTGCTTTACCATGAGAGACGCAAGAATCCGCGTGAGACTACTTGAACTGGAGCGCGAGGTAAAAAGGTATTTCACGCGTCGCTGTAGCGCCCGGCAAGCAATGGCGCACGAGCATACGAGACAGTCCGGTTGGCCGAAAAGACCCCCTTACGGGAGTGCGCAGACCCGGAAATGGCTTCAGAAAACCCGATGGTTCCGCGGTTCCCGCCGGACATGATATCCGCGCAGGTTCGGTGCGAACGCAATCAGCTCCCGATATTCGGTGAGGATAGCCCACAGGAGTGGCGCGCGCGACCGCTCTTTGGTTGGATTCGGGAAGCATGGTCATGATCCGTTTACCTCTTGAAAATCCGGTCAAACACACCTCCGTTATTGAAGTGCGTTTTTTGCGCCTGTTGCCAACCACCGAAGACTTCGTCGACCGTGAACAGTTTGACCTCACGGAATACGTTTGCGTACTTTGACGCCACCCTCTGAATACGCGGGCGATAAAAGTGTCGGCCAGCGATATTCTGACCTTCGTCGGAATAGAGGTATTCCAAATAGGCTTTCGCGACGTCGCTCGTCCCATGTTTTCTGGCAACCTTGTCCACGACGGCGACCGGCGGTTCAGCCACGATACTTATCGGCGGAACGATGATCTCGAACTTGTCTGCGCCAAACTCCTTGATCGCGAGAAACGCCTCGTTCTCCCAGCCGACCAGCACGTCGCCAATCCCCCGTTGAACGAAAGTGGTTGTGGCCCCACGAGCGCCACTGTCGAGGACGGGAGCATTTTTGTAAAACCTGGTGATGTAGTCGGCCGCTTTTGTGTCGTCGCCGTTGTTTTTTTTCAATGCCTGGCCATAGGCGGCGAGATAAGTCCAGCGCGCTCCGCCAGACGTCTTCGGATTAGCGGGCACAACCGTCACGCCGGGTTTGACGAGATCCTCCCAGTCTCTGATGCCCTTGGGGTTACCTTTTCGCACCAAAAAGACGATCGTGGACGTATAAGGCGAACTATTGTCGGGCAGGAGCTTTTGCCAGTCTGTCGGCAGCAACTTCGCCTTTTCGGCGATGGCGTCGATGTCGTAAGCCAGAGCCAGGGTGACGACATCCGCCTGGAGGCCGTCGATGACCGACCGTGCTTGTTTGCCCGAGCCGCCGTGCGATTGCTGGATGATGACAGAGTCGCCGGTTTTGTCCTTCCAGTACTTTGAAAAGGCGGTGTTGAAATCCTGGTACAGTTCGCGCGTGGGGTCGTAGGAAACATTCAGGAGTTTGATCTCCCGGGCGAAGGAGCAGTTCAAGCAAAGCGCCAACACGGCGCCGAAGGCGGTGAACAATTTGATGGGATTCCTTTTTGTCATAGGTAGGTTCTTGCAATGATTCTAAAAAGCAAGCTGGACCCTGGTAAATAGAACATTTTCAGGTTGGCGAGTGATGATTGCGGGAGCAGTAGTGCCCGTACCACCGCCACCCGAAAACGTGGTGCGTGAGAAACTCGTCATCAGTCGGACGCTCCTGTTTAACGACCAGTCAACACCGATGGACCACGCGTCCGCCGATCGAGCCGAAGCGGTTGAGTCAGCGAACATCGGAAAGGCGGCCGGATCGATATTTAATTGCGCGTAGCGGGCAACCAGTTGAATCGCTCCCCAATGTCCAATGGACGGATCAAACGCGCGAGCGGGAGACACCCCTTTGAAGGAGGCATCTTCCCCGGTAAGAACCCAGGAAGCAGTGATTTGCCACGCCGTGGTTCTGAGAGGCGCCGTATTCAATGCATT
>DATNDF010000156.1 GCA_035607015.1 Candidatus Angelobacter sp.
ACGGCGGAGGCGTCCCTTCCGGCCAGCATCGCGGTCGCCAGGAAATAAAACAAAAGCGCGTCCGATCACCCTCAAATGCCCACCTTCCAATACAGAGCGTTGCAGACCAACGGCGCGATCGCTGAAGGCCACGTCGAAGCCGCGGGCCGGCCCGACGCCTTCCGGCAGATTGAAGTGCTTGGACTGCGGCCAGTGAGCCTCTCCGAAAAGTCAGCTTCGAACGGCAAAAATGGCTCCGGCTCCTCCGCCGTGTCGGGAGGCCTGGCAGACCTCGGGAAGATTTCCTTCAATTTTAAATCCAAAAAAGTTTCGGCGAGGGAACTGGAGAACTTCACGCGGCTTCTTTCCAGTTTGCTTGCCGCGGGCGTGCCCTTGAGCCGCGCACTGGTGATTCTTTACCGCGAGTCGTCAAATCCGGTCGTTGCGGCCAAGTGGAAGGGGATTCACGATCACGTCATTGACGGCATGTCCCTGGCCGACGCGATGGCCAAATCGCCGGAGACGTTTCCGCGCGTTTACACAGCCATGGTGCAGGCGGGCGAAACGGGTGGATTCCTCGACACGGTGCTGGCGCAGATTGCCGATTTTCAGTCTCGGGAAAAGGAACTGAAATCGAAGGTGCTGACGGCAATGCTGTATCCATGCATTCTGCTCGTGATCGCGTTGGTGGTGTTGACCGTTCTGCTGGTGTTTTTCATACCCAGATTCCAAAGTATTTTCGCCAGTCTTCATGGGTCGCTGCCGCTGATCACCCAGCTCATTGTCGGTGTGAGCAACGTCATGCGTTCTTACGGGTTGTTTGTCCTTGCCGGGTTGGTCATGGGCGGGTTGCTGCTCCAAAACTGGTTTGCTTCGGAAAAGGGCCGCCGCGTTTGGGAAGGGTTGATCTTGAAAGCGCCGATCGTCGGGCCGCTCGCCGCGCGGTTTGCCATGGCGCGATTTTGCCGGATGCTGGGAACACTGCTCGCCGCGAGTGTGCCGCTTGTTCAAGCGTTGAATGTCGCCCGCAAATCCATCGGCAACCAGATCCTCGTGGACGCCGTCTCGCAATCCATCGAACGCGTGCAGGAAGGCGCGCGGCTGGGCGCAAGTCTCGCAGATTGCAAGGGACTGTTCCCGGGCTCGGTGCTGGAAATGGTCTCCGTGGCGGAGGAAAGCAGCCGGCTCGACACGGAATTGATCCGCATCGCGAACGTCACCGAAGCCGACCTGGACCGTCAGTTGAAAACCGCCGTCGCGTTCGCCGAACCGGCCATGCTTTTTTTGATCGCCAGTTTCGTCGGTACCATTTTCATCGGCATGTTGCTGCCGATCTTTACATTGCAGGAACACATCAAATGAACCTCCGCTCCAGTGAATTATGAAACTGAATTGCACCTCAGGTAATCGGAACCGTCGGGGCTTTACATTGATTGAAATGCTGTTGGTGGTCACAATCATCGGCATTCTTGCGGCCATCGTTGTGCCCAAACTCGTGGGACGAGGTGAAGACGCCAAGATCAAGGCGACGGCGGCTCAAATCACCGCCTTCAAAACCGCCCTGGGAACCTTTGAAGTGGACAACGGGTATTTTCCGAAAGGACAAAATGGCTTGCAAGACCTGATCCAACAACCGCGAGACGCTCAAAACTGGCACGGGCCCTATCTCGACAGCGACACCGTGCCGAAAGATCAGTGGGGCCGTGATTTCATTTACGTCTGCCCGGGCAAACACAACGCGACTTCTTTTGACATCATGTCCGCCGGGCCGGATGGCCAGGCCGGAACGGACGATGACATCACGAATTGGACCCTGAAACGATAGATCATCCGGCGATGAGAATGAAACGGCCCAAAATCGGGAACTCGATCCGGCGCGCCTTCACCCTGATCGAGCTGATTCTCGTCATGGCCTTGCTCACCGTGCTGACCTCGTTGGTCACACCGTCGATTTCGCGCTTCCTGGCCGGGCGCGCGCTCGATTCGGAAGCGAGGCAGCTGCTGTCCCTGACACACGCCGCGCGGAGCCGCGCTGCCGCCGACGGATTTCCGATGCTGCTTTGGGTCGATTCGACACGGCGCGCCTACGGTCTGCAGGAAGAGGGAAAAAATCAGAATGGCAACGCGCAGGATGCCGATCCGAAGGCCGAGGAGTTCAGTTTTGGAGATAACGTGCAGGTGGAAGCCGTGAACGCTTCGCCCATGCTCGTCAACGGCCAGAGCCTCCCGGCGATCCGCTTTCTGCCCGAAGGAGTCGTGGACGAAGACAGTCCGCCCGCGTTGCGGTTGACGGGCCGCGATGGCGAGACACTCTGGTTGGTCCAGCCTACGAACGGCTTGAACTATGAAATTCGCAACAGCGACAAATAATTCGGCACACCCCCAGGCCGGGTTCACTCTGGCTGAAGTGCTGGCGGCGCTGATGTTCATGGCCATCGTGATTCCCGTCGCGGTGCAGGCGCTTCACATTGCGAGCCTGTCCGGTGAATTTGCAATCCGCGAGGCCGAGGCCGCGCGCCTGGGCGCCGACGTGCTGAACGAAAGCATCGTCACGACGAACTGGAGCTCCGCGTTGAACGGCACAGTGATTCAAAACGGACACCAATTCCGATATACGCTGAACAGCCAGCCCTGGTCGCAGGACTCAACGATGGAGTTGCTCACGGTGGAGGTGATGTTTTCCACGGGCGCCCGGCAATGCTCGGTGCACCTGAACACGCTGGTGGTTTCGCCTTCGGCCCTGGTGACTTCGACGATGACCGGCACAACACAATGAATTTGAATCCTCCAATGCGGCGGGGTTTGCGCGCCTTCACGCTGATCGAGCTGATTCTAGCGGTGGGAATTTCGTCGATTGTGTTGATCGCGGCGAACGCCGTCTTTTTCACCGCCATGCGCCTGCGGGAGAGCACAACGCGTGCGCTGGATGAATCGCTCCCGATCCAGCAGGCGATCGAGATTCTGCGCCGCGATCTGGCGGGCGCGATGACACCCTCCGCAAACGGCATTTTGTCCGGTGACTTCAAGGTCGGCGGCGTGAGCAGCGTCGGGCTGGCGCAGCCGGTGGACATCGAACTTTATACCACGACCGGAGTGCTGCGTGAAAACGAGCCCTGGGGCGAGGTGCAAAAGGTCACCTATGAATTACAACCGCCAGCCAACAATCTTACGCGCGGCAAGGATCTTATTCGCAGTGTCACCCGCAACCTGCTCTCGACCGTGACACCGCAGCCGGAAAACCAGTGGATGATGGGCGGCATCGAGAGCGTGGCGTTTTCCTGCTTCGATGGCACAAACTGGTATAACACGTGGGACTCAACTCTCACGACGAATGTGCCCATCGCCGTCCGGGTGCGGATTCTGCCCGCCGCCGGGGGGGGCAGCACGGGCGCGCCGAGTCCGATTGAATTCCTCGTGCCGATTGATTCCGTGTCACGAACGAACCAGAGCGGCGGCATGGATATGAGTGGAAACTGAATGATAGTGCGAACGTCAGACTGTATTTGTCGGGACGGGCGATCCGGCCGGAGCGGATCTGTGCTCGTGATCGTATTATTGATTTCATTCGGATTGATCGGCATCGCGTTGTATTTTGCCAACTCGATGTCGCTGGAGATGAGGGCGGCCGATAACCGGACATCGGGCCTGGCGTCGGACCAGATCATCGAAGGCGCGGCGCGCTACGTGAATTCCATGCTCCAGATATATGCGACCAACGGCGCGGTGCCTGACATCAGCCAGTACGGGGCCGAGGCGGTTCCGGTGGGGAGCGACAAAGTACCGGAAGCAAACGGGCGCTTCTGGCTGATCGGCCGCGACCCAAATGGCAGCGCCACGGCCTCCGAGCCGTACTTCGGACTGGTGGATGAAGCGTCGAAGCTGGATTTGAACGCGCCGTGGCTCACGTCGGACATCATTTCAAGCAACCTGCCCCGCATGACGTTCGATCTGGCCGATGCGATAATGGACTGGCGCGACACCAATGGCACCGGCACCTCTCTGAATTACAGCCAGCTCGGTTATCTGGCGAAACATGCTCCGTTTGAAACCGTGGGCGAACTGCGGCTCCTCTACGGCGCGACCAGGGACACTCTGGTCGGCGAAGACATTAATCAGAACGGCGTGCTCGATGCGAACGAGAACAAGAGCGGGCTCACGGACCCGGGACTTTTTGACTGTTTCACCGTGTACAGCCGCCAACCGAACGCGCACAGCGACGGAACCGCGCTGACGAACGTAAATGATCAGGCCAGTCTGCGTTCTTTATTGGAATTGCGTTTGGGCACGTCACGCGCGCAAACCATCATGCAA
This sequence comes from Candidatus Angelobacter sp., assembly GCA_035607015.1. Taxonomy (NCBI): domain Bacteria; kingdom Pseudomonadati; phylum Acidobacteriota; class Terriglobia; genus Candidatus Angelobacter; species Candidatus Angelobacter sp. The sequence continues at coordinate 4,291 of DATNDF010000156.1, forward strand.
AGCCTCTTTGGTGGCATTCCGCCGGGGGGCGGTGGTCCCGGCGGCGGCGGCCAGCAGCCGGTTCCCGTGTTTGGCAGCCTGTTGCAGTTTTATTTGGCGGCCAACCAGACTGCGGCGATGACGGCGGACGAGTTTGCCCAAATCTACAATGACATCACCACAACCAACGCCGCTTTTACCATCGGGCGCGTGAATATCAACACCGCACCTGCCGTAGTGCTGGCCAGCCTGCCGGGCATGGACCTCAACACGGCGCAACAACTGGTGAACTACCGCCGGTCGAATCCCGCGAGTCTTACTTCGATTGCGTGGATTGTTGACGCACTGGGCTCGAGCAGCGCACCGCTCCAGTCCCTTGCGCAAGGCGATTACATCACGACGCACAGCTATCAATTCACCGCGGACATCGCCGCTGTCGGCCCCTTCGGGCGCGGCTACCGGCGCGTGAGATTCGTTTTTGACATCAGCGAAGGCACTCCGAAAATCATTTATCGCCAGGATCTCAGCCGTCTTGGGTGGGCGCTGGGCAGGCAAACCCGCGATACGTGGATCGCCAAAAGCACACCATGAGCAGCGTCGTCAAAATCAGATTTCCAAAGCGCGGATCTCCCTCCAGCCTGCTCGGGCTGGCGTTGGATGGCAGTCGTTTGGAAGGCATCGTCGTTCGGCGGACCAACGGCTCTCTGCAGACGCATCAGCGGTTTGGTGCGACGCTGACGCTTGATCCGATGACCAACGAAGTGGAACTGGTCGGCCGCGAAATCCTCAATCACCTCGAGGCCGCCGGTGTGCGGGAACGCCGGTGCGTGGTGGCCGTGCCGATGAAATGGACCCTGGCGGCCCACACGACAATACCGAAACTTCCCGAGGCGGACATAGTCGAGTATCTGCAAATCGAGGCCGAACGCGGCTTTCCGACGGATGTGGCGACGATGCAAGTCGCCGTCTCGCGGATCCATTCGGTCTCCGGCGAAAAGCACGCGACGTTCGTCGGGATACCAAAAGTCCACCTCGAACGGCTGGAGCAGGTATTGCGGGCGGCAAAATTGAAGCCCGTGAGTTTTTCCCTCGGAGTAACGGCGCTGCAACCTGCCGGAGCCGGGGATTCGCGCGGTGTGCTGGCGCTGGTCATCGGCGAAAGTCACGTTGAGCTTCAAGTCACCGCGGGCGGGGGCGTGGCCGCCTTGCGCGCATTGGAAGGCGCGATGGAAATGGAAGATGGTGTCCGTGTTCTCCACGGTGACTTGATCGCCCGCGAGATACGCATCACGCTGGGTCAATTGCCCGGAGATTTGCGCGATTCAGTCAAACAGGTCCGCATCTTCGGTCCTCGCGAGCAGGCGCAGAAACTGGCGGACGCAATTCGTCCGCGCCTCGAAACGGGCGGCCTCAAGGTGGATCTTGTCACCGTCTATCCGGCCAGTGAATTTGGAAAGACAATCCCGCCGGACACGCAGGTTTCGAGCGCATTCAGTCTCGC
>DATNDF010000157.1 GCA_035607015.1 Candidatus Angelobacter sp.
GTCAGCATTTTCTGCAACCAGTTGGAACCGCAGACTCCGCAATTGCAATCGTGGCTCCGGGAGGGTTTGTCTTTCGAGGTACACACGCTGACGCATCCATGTCCGTTGCTGGCGAACAGCAACTTCGTCGCTGCGGCAGCCAATTATCAGGACTGTGTTGGTTTGCTGAATCGCATCCCGGGCAACAAACCGGTCGCTTTTCGAATGCCGTGCTGCGATTCAATGAACAGCCCGAGCCCCCGCTTTTACAGCGAGATTTTCAACAGACCCAACACCGCCGGACAATTCCTGACGATTGACTCCTCGGTGATGAACCTTATCACGGCGGATGACACAGCGCTTCCCCGGGATTTAACGCACGATACAGGCGGTCAGGAAAGGTTTCGCAAGTATTTCCCCACCGAGACCAATACGGTGACGAAACTGAGCCTGAAGCGGTTTGGTACCACGATTGAAAATTATCCTTACCCGTACGTCGTCGGAAGGCTGTGCTGGGAATTTCCGCCGATGGTACCGAGTGATTGGGAGGCCAACAACGCACACGGACCAAACAACCCCGCCACGGTCGCCGATTGGGAGGCGGCCCTCGATGTGACTGTTCTGAAGAAGGGGACATTTACCTTCATTTTCCACCCACACGGTTGGATTCGGCCTGAGCAACTTGTCGAATTCATTGACCATGCAAACCAAAAATACGGCCGACGTGTAAAATTTCTGAACTTCCGTGAAGTGCAGGACCGGCTCAATCGGAATCTGCTTCTCGGCCAGCCGTTGCGCGCTGCCAACGGCCAGGACAACGGAGTCCGCCTGCTGGATTTGAACAAAGACGGCTACGTCGATGTGATTATTGGAAATGCGGCGTCACGCAAAACTCGCCTGTGGAATCCGAAGACAGGCAACTGGATTGAAACGGATTTTCCCGTCCCCCTGGCATCCCCTGACCGTGCGGGTGATCGCGTGGAGACGGGTGTAAGGTTCGGCATCGTTCGGGCCGATGGGCGTGTTAGTGCTTTGATCCGCAGCGAGACGGGCGCCGGGGCATGGAGCTTTGACGGTTCGCGCTGGGTGGAGGATGACGCGCTGCTCAGTGGCCTCGAACTCGACGGCGTGAGGGTTGTGACGAGCGCGCAGGGGCGAGACCAGGGCGTTCGATTCCGCGACGTGGACAACGACGGCCGTTGCGAGTTGATCGTCTCGAACGAAAGGCAGAACGCCATCTTCGCCTGGTCGGACACGGTCAAGTCATGGAAGAAGGTCTCCTATTCATTGCCGGTGGGAAGCTCAATTGTGGACGAACAAGGACGTGATAACGGTCTCCGTTTCGTGGATGTTAACAGCGACGGTTACGAAGACGTTCTATTTTCGAATGCAAAAAGCTTTGCTCTGCATTTGTTCATCGCGACGCCAAAGCCCTGGCTGGGTTGGGAGCGAGGCTGGACGTTCAAGGTCGTCGGCGGCAGGCGAGGGGACCCCGGTGAAATTCCAATGATTGTGCGGGGCGGCACCAACCTGAACAACGGTGTCTGGTTTCACGCGAAACAAATGTTCGTGCAAAACGAGGAAACGGCGCATCTGGCGGACAAGGTTGACGTCCGCTCATTCGCCGGGCTCCTGAGCATCGCCGAAGCGCCTCCAAAATCCCCGGATGAATCTCTTGCGGCCATCCGTGTCCGCCCAGGTTTCAAGGCTGAACTGGTCGCGAACGAACCGCTGGTGATTGACCCGGTCGCTTTTGATTGGGGTCCGGACGGCAGATTTTGGGTTGTCGAAATGCGCGATTATCCGTCGGGTTCGGACGGACACGGTAAATCGGGCGGCATTATCAAATATCTGGAAGACACAAACGGAGACGGGCGCTATGACAAGGCGACCGTTTTCCTGGAGAACGTCAATTTTCCGAATGGCATCATGGTTTGGCGGAAAGGGGTTTTGGTCAGCGCGGCGCCCGAAATTTTTTACGCCGAGGACACAGATGGCGATGGCAAGGCCGACGTGCGCAGACCGATCCTGGTGGGATTCAATCAGGGCAACCAGCAACATCGGGTGAACGGCTTTGAATACGGCCTGGATAACTGGGTGTACGCGGCGAATGGCGGGAGCGGCGGAACAATCAAATCGGTGGCCACCGGGAAAACAGCGAATCTTCGCGGACACGATCTTCGCTTCAAACCCGACACCGGCGAGTTTGAACTGGTCGAGGGACAGACCCAGTTCGGACGTCATCGCGATGATTGGGGCAACTGGTTTGGAAACGAAAATCCCACCTGGTTATGGCACTATTTCCTGCCCGAACGGTACTTGTCGCGAAATTCCGAACTCGCGGTCACAACCACGCGACAAGTGCTGGCGAACTATCCTAATTCGACGCGTGTCTTCCCGGCCAGCCGGCCCCAGCAACGATTCAACTGGCCGGACGCCGCGAATAGTTTGACCTCGGCGAACAGCGCGACACCCTACCGCGACGAGTTGTTTGGCGACGGCTACGCGAGCAGCGTGTTCATCAGCGAACCGGCGCAGAACGTGGTCCATCGCGAAATTCTGGAAAACAACGGGGTCACATTTTCGAGTCACCGAGCCGCCGACGAGCAGGAACGCGAGTTTCTCGCCTCCAGCGACAACTGGTTTCGTCCGACGATGCTAAAGACGGGACCGGACGGCGCGCTTTATGTCGCCGACATGTATCGGCTCATCATAGAGCATCCGGAATATTTCCCTGACGAGTTAAAGCATCGTCCCGATTTACGCGCAGGCGATAACAAAGGGCGCATTTATAAAGTGTATCCGGTGGGTGCAAATCTCCGGCCAGTACCCCGGCTCGACCGGATCAGCGTCACTGAACTGATTCAACGGCTTGCCAGCGCCAATGGCTGGGAACGCGACCTGGCGCAGCGCTTGTTGGTCTGGCGCGATGGAAAGCCGCCAGTGGCGGAATTACTGCGCCTGGTTTCGAGTGATAAAAACCCCAAGGTTCGCATCCAGGCACTGAGCACGCTGGAAGGACTGGGCATGATGACTCCGGAGATTGTGCTCCAACGGTTTGGTGACCGGTACCCTCGCGTCAGAGAATTTGCTGTTCGGATTGCCGAATCATTTCTACGCCCTGCGTCCGGGAAACGTCCGGACCGTAAGTTTGTCAATGCGCTGCTTCCGCTTGCCAACGATCCCGACGTCCGGGTTCGTTATCAACTGGCGCTCACTCTTGGAGAATGGGACGACCTGCGCGCGGGACGGGCGCTGGCGCAGATCGCACTTAAAGACGGTGCCGATCAGAACATGCAGACCGCGATACTCAGTTCGGCAGCCGGACGCGCGGGCGGTATACTGGACGCAATTCTTGCGCAGACAAAAAATGAGCCGCCGCCTGAACTGCTCTCTCGTTTGTTGAACCTCGTCATTGCCTCTCACGACCAGGCATCCGCCGCCCGGGCCATAGAACAACTCGCCACACCGTCTAGGAACACGTTTGCGGCCTGGCAAATGACAACGATTGCCGCGTTTCTCGACATCCTTGAAAAGCACGGAGGCGGATTGCCACAGCTTCAATCCGCAGCTTCTTCCGCGCTGCGAGAAGCGCTCAAGAAACTCGATATGCTGTTTGATCATGCGCGGAAGACGGTCGAGGCCGAGACCGGCAATGAAACCGATCGTCTGCAAGCAATCCGGCTGTTGGGCCGTGCGCCCGCCATGGAGCAGGAAGACACCGCGCGGCTTGCGAAAATGCTGAGGCCCCAGTTCTCCGCGCCACTGCAACAAGCGGCCTTCGACCGGCTAAAGGACATCAATAGTCCACAAGTCGCCGGGGCACTGCTTGCCGGTTGGAAAACTTACGCGCCGGCACTCCGCACGGAGGTCTTGAACGCGGTGCTCAGCCGGACCGAATGGATCCGCGAACTTCTTTCGTTGATTCAGTCAGGAGCGATAGCCCCCGTCGAAATAGCTCCGGTGCATCAGCAACGGTTGCTTCGTCACTCCGAAAGGGGGATTCGCAGCCAGGCAGAGAGGCTTTTTACAACCAGAAATCCGGATCGCGAAAAACTCGTTGAAAGCTACACGGTTGTGAACGGATTGAGTGGCAACGCGGAACACGGCGCGGCGTTATACCGCCAGAATTGCGCCGCGTGCCACCGATTGAAAGGCGAGGGGAACAACACCGGACCGGACCTCGGGACGGTGGCCGACAAGCCGGTCGGCACATTGCTGGTCGCCATCCTCGACCCGAATCAGGCGTTTGAAACCAAATACATCAACTACTCGGCCGTCACAAAAAGCGGACGTGAATTCAGCGGAGTCATTACGGCGGAGACACCGAACAGCATCACTCTGCGCAGCGCAGGTTGCGCCGACGAAACCATCCTGCGCAACGACCTCCAGGAATTGACCAGTTCAAAACTGTCGCTGATGCCGGAGGGTTTCGAAAACATTCTAAAGCCACAGGACATGGCGGACCTGATTGCTTACATCAGAAGCCGATGACTGATGGCTTTTTGGTTGGAGAATTCGGTGCACTTTGGCGGTGGAATAATTACAGCGTTACTCCACGTGTTTTTGGCAGTCGGAAACTTGTTGCGTGAGCGGCGATTTCGGGGGAACGTCCACGAGTCCCGAAACGACGTGAGACCGTTCAAATCAACGTGGGGTCGTTTCGCTCCCTGGCGCCTGCCGCGCCGCGCTGCGTTCACGCTCATCGAGCTTCTGGTGGTCATCGCCATCATCGCCATTCTTGCGGGGTTGTTGCTTCCAGCGCTGGCCGGCGCAAAGGAAAAAGCCAGTCGCACCGCGTGCATCAATAACAACAAGCAGCTTGCGCTTGCGATGCACATGTATGCACTGGACAATAGCGATGCCATGCCGTGGCCAAACTGGGGAAATGATTATGGTCCCGGCTGGCTTTACAAACCCGTTGGCGGTCGTCCACCCGATCCGCTGAAAACCAACGACTGGACCTACATCGAGGCGGGTCTGTACTGGCCCTATCTGAAGGTCCGCGCAATTTACAATTGCCCGCTGGACCGGACGAATGTCATCTCCTGGCAGAAACGCGTGCCCAAGCTATCCAGCTACATCATGAGTGGCGCGGTATGCGCGTTCGGCCGCTACCAGAACGGCAAGACATTCAAGTTGGGCGCGTTCAACCCCGCAGCCTACGTGATGTGGGAGCCGGAAATACAAAACTTCGGCGGAGTGTGGGGCTCCAACGGCGGATTCGACGCCAGCCAGTTTCCGGATCGTGGAGAAGGCATCGGCCATCGCCATAAGAAAGGCGCGGTGATCACCGGGTTCAGTTCCCACGTCCAGTTTATCAAGTATGAGGACTTCGACCGCGAACAGAAATATAACAAACCGGGACTGCTTTGGTGCGTACCCGACACCAGGGACGGCATGTGACATCCGTCCGGACGAGCGCGCTATGAAACACCGGTCATCGACCGGGCGCTCCAAAATGTTTGTCAGCGAAGTCGAGGAAAACCCTCCAGTCGTCTTTGGTCATCGAATGTTTGCCCGGGCGGATATAATATCCAAGCGTGCTATCGACCAGCTTTCCGACCTCGGGCATTTGAGTCGCATCCAGGCCACCGGCCTGGAGCAGGCGATAGACGGGCTCCGCAGCCTGGAGCATTTCAAACTGACCCGGTGGATTCGCCCAGGTGTCTTCAGTCGCGTTCGGCAGAAGAACAGGACGCGGAGCACACAGAGCAATCAAGGAGTGTTGATCGAACGGCAATTTGTCCGGCTGCTCGTTGAAATTCTTGAACTCGGCATTGAACCAATGCGGAAAATGGTCGTTGATCTGCTTCACAGATTCGCCGATTTTGCCCCGACTTGGCGCCGTGCCGCCGCAGCCGGCCTGGAGCGGTATCGCCAGTGCGATTCGCTCGTCAAACGCCGCCGCGACCAGGGCCGCTTTGCCGTTGCGCGAGTGTCCCACGACTGCGATTTCTTTCGGGTCGATCGACTTGTCGGTTACCAGGTAGTCCACGGCGCGTGACACACCCCAGGCCCA
>DATNDF010000158.1 GCA_035607015.1 Candidatus Angelobacter sp.
CGCGCCATCTCGACCCCCTGACGGCCGTTCTCAGCCGCGATGGGTTCATAATCGTAATAGCGAAGGAGCGTGGTGATGTTTCTCCGCATCTCTGGCTCGTCCTCGATGACCAAAATCTTTTTCATGGCTCGTTTAGAATACGGGTAACCTCACCGTCACCGTGGTGCCGTTGCCGACCTTGCTGTTCACATGCACTTTCCCCCGGTGCAATTCGGCGCAGCGTTTAACCAGGAGCAGGCCGAGTCCGGTGCCCGGCAGGGCGCCCACGTTGCCGCCTCGATGAAAGGCTTTGAACAACTGCGGCTGGTCCTCCAACGGAATGCCGATTCCCTTGTCGCGAATCACGCACACCGCGTCACGCCCGTTCCTTTGAACAAAAAAATGCACGGACGCGCCGACTTCTGAATATTTCACGGCGTTGGTCAGGAGATTGGTAAAAATGTGACCGAGCAATCGTTCGTCGGCCTGTGCCGTGTCGGGAATGGAGACCATCGAAAGTTCGATGAGGCAGCGGCGGTTGGTGGCCGAGAGAACCTCATCCACGATGCGGCGGCAAAAACCGTTCAGATCGAGCGCGGCGGTTGAAAGTCCAGCTTGCCGGCGTCCAGGCGGCTGAGGACGAGGACCTCTTCCATCATGCCGGCCATGCGGCAGGTATTTCTGATGACGGACTCCAGTTGGTCGTTGCGTTCGTCCGGCTGCATTCGCCCATGGAAATCGCGGAGCAATTCCGCCGAAGATCGGATGATGCCGAGCGGAGTGCGAAACTCATGCGAGACCATCGAAACGAAATTACTCTTGAGCTGGCTGAGTTCCTTTTCCCGTTCGAGAGTGATGCGCAACTCCTCCTCGGCTCGTTTTCGCTGGGTGATGTCCTGGGCGAACGAGAGAATGTGCGGCGTGTTGTTGAGTTGGATGGTTTCGGCCGAAAGCAGAATGGTGAGGCGCTCGCCGTGACGATTTCGCCAGCGGACCTCTCTCTGGCGAATCGAACCGATGTTGCGCATGTCATCAAGCGCCGAATCGCGTTCATCCGGGTTCTCCCACATCCCGAACTCGGCGGACGTGCGCCCGATCACTTCCGCCCGGGAGTGGCCGACCCAGTTTATGAAGGCATCGTTCGCGAGGACGTAGGCCCCGTCGTTCATGCGGAGAATGGTGATAAACACCGGGCTGGCCTGGAAGGCCACGCTGAATCGCGCTTCGCTCTCGCGCAAGCGCGCCTCGCTCTCCTGCATTTCCACCTCGGCCAGTTTGCGCTGCGTGATGTCCAGGGCGAGCAACAGGACGTGAGGCGCGTTGTCGAGAGTAATGGTTTCCGCAGAAACAAGAATGGTGAACCGCTCGCCACGGCGATTGCGCCAGCGGCACTCCCGTTGCCGGATGGAGCCGACCGTGAGCAATTCTTCCATGACCAGCGCGCGGTCGGCGATGTTTTCCCACATGCCAAGGTCGGCGCAGCTCTGGCCCAGGGCCTCACTCCGCGAGCAACCCAGCCAGTTTATCAGCGCGTCATTCACCAAAACAAATTTTCCGTCGGTAATGCGGAGAATGCCGATGAAAACCGGGCTGGCCTGGAAGGCGACACTGAAGCGCGCTTCGCTCTCGCGCAACTGCGCCTCGCTCGCCCGCAATTCAGCCTCCGCCTGCTTCCGCGCTGTGATGTCCAGCGCCATGCCGAGCATGTGCGGCATATGGTCAAGCTGGATGACTTCTGCGGAGATCAGCATCGTGAACTGTCTTCCCGCGCGGTTTCGGAACCGGCACTCGCGCTGGCGCACGGATCCGGTGCGGTGCAGATCGTCCCAGAAGGCCTGGCGTTCCGACTGTTGCTCCCATAATCCCAGTTCCAGTGCGGTGCGTCCGACGATTTCTTCGCGGGAATAGCCCGACCAGTTTACAAAGGCGTCATTCACCAGCACAAAATGCCCATCACTCATTCGCGTTGTGGCAATGAAGTTGGAGCTCGCCTGAAAGGCCGCGCTGAATCGCGCCTCGCTTTCCTCGAGCGCGGCCTGGGCACGCTTTCGGTCGGTGATGTCCGTGATGAACGCCTGAATGACCTGTCGCCCGCTCCATTCGATCCGCGTCAGCATGACCTCCAGCGAGATTTCCCTTCCGGTTGGATCCCGCGCCAGCCAGTCGAATCGGGCGCTGCCCTGGGTCATGCATTCGCCAATGTGTTTGCGCGCCATGGCATCCGAGCTCTCTCCGTTCGGCTGGAGTTGCGGTGAAAAATCGCCCGGATGTTTGCCCAGGATTTCGTGCGCGAAGCGGCGTCCCAGAATTCGCACGGCGGCGGGATTGACCTCGAGGATCTGGTTCTCGTCATGGAGGACCACACCTTGGCTCGCGCCTTCGAACAGCGCGCGGAACTTTGCCTCCGATTCGCGAAGAGCGCGCTCCGCGCATTTGCGCTCGGTGTTGTCAATGATGCTGGCGCGAATCAGATTCTGTCCCTCGGCCGGCAGGCGCAACAGACGCACCTCGGTGGGAATGAGCCGGCCCTTGGGTCGTTGCAGATGAATCCATTCGAACACAGGCATTCCCCCCGCCAGGGCCTTCGCCATCAATTCGCGGGCCAGCTCGCTGGAGCGACGTCCACCCGGTTGAAACTCCGGGCTGACATCGGCGGGAGTCAGCTCCGTCAGTTTTTCCATTGTCACCCCGTAGAGACGGCAGGCGTGCTCGTTGCCGAAAAGAAACCGCCCGGTGTCCCCATCGAAAACGACAATCGCCTCCGCCGCGTGCTCGACGAGGGCGCGGAAGCGCGCTTCGCTGGTGGTGAGCGCGGCCGTGCGTTCCGTCACCCGTTGCTCCAGCGACTGATTCAGCTCAAGCAACTCGCGCTCGGCCTTCTTGCGCTCGCTGATGTCCCTTGAAATGATGACATGGATGCTCTTGCCGCCGATGTGCAGGGCCGTCGCTGAGACCTCGATTGGAACGTCCCGGCCGTCACGCCGCCGCATCACCCACTCGAAGAGGTGCGCCTTCTGGCTCTGGATGAGCCCGATAATTGCCGCCGACTTCTCGACGGAGGGAGTGCCGTCCGGTTGAAACGGCGGCGAAAGTTCCTCAGGTCGCACGTGCAGCAATTGCTCCTTGTTCTCAGCGCCAGCGAGTTCGACCGCTGCCCGATTGCAATCCACGAACACGCCCGCTTGAGGATCAAGCAACAGGACCGCGTCAACGCTCCGTTCGAAAAAACTCTGGAACACAACTCCAGTGTGATCGAGCGACAGTTCGGATGCACTGGCACTTTCGTCCCGGTCACGGGTGCTTGCTGATGAATTCATGTTTTGGGCGGGGCAGTTTACCGCGTGGCCGAACATTTGCAGCAAGATCTCAAAATGCGCCTGTCGTTGTTGGGTCCCAGCCCGTCATCGTTGTCGGCGGCCAGTCAACACCGGCCAGTTCCTTCGGCAATTGCCCCGGATCAACCGGATAAATGAGTGACATATCCAGTTGGGACCTTGCGCCGGACAGAAATTCACCTTCCTCCGGCGCGCTTACGATGAGCCAGAGCACTTCGCTGTCCGTGTCGTTGAATACCTGTCTCAACTCGTTTGGCCCGACGAGCACGCCGCCGTGCTTCGGCACGGTCAACGTCTGCTCGCCCACGCGGAGGCGGCCAACACCTGCGACGACGAAATAAAATTCCTCGGAGCGAATGTGTTTGTGCAGCGTGTTGGCGCTCTTCGGTGGCAGCCGCCAGAGACGCGCGCCGAGATTCTCGCTTTTGGTCCGCTCCAGAAAATCCGCGTTCGGGATCTTCATCATGTTCGAGGGCCGCCAGTGGAGATCCTCCGGCGTGATCAAACAATGGCCGTCAACGGGCTTCATGGAGTTCGAAGTATCGTTCGGCAGCCCATTCCGTGCAACGCGTCTTCAAGCCATTCGCCTCCAGGGCGAGATAGCGCTGGTTCAAACCGCCTGTCCAACGCGCCAACAGCGGACGAAGCATTCCTTCGCAGCGGATGGACAACGTCACGCGCCGGTACGCCGGCGGCAATTTCGGCTGGTGTACCCGCGCCCGGCAGGCGCCGCGCGTCCGCCATCACCGACCACACGAGGCCGGTCACCGGGGGGATTTCCACGATCATTTTGAAATTGGTTCGAGTCATCGCCCGGTTTGACTGGCCTGGGTGCGGTCACCATGCACGGCAGGTTCGCACCTTATGCTTTTGCCGTCGGGCGGGACAATGGGACGAAAGAGGCACTCAAAGCAGCGCTCATCGCCCAAAGAGATTCGCCAGTTCGGACAGTTCTGTTTTGTTTAAATCGGAGACGAGGCAGTGGTGCAAGCCGTTTGCTTCGCGATAGATGACAGAATAGCCGCGTCGGGTTTGGGTTTTTGTCTTTTCCGCGCCGGTGTTTGTCGCCGGCCACACGAAAACGTTGATGAAATGTTTGTTCCGCCGATAGACCAGTGCGGCGACGGCCCGACCGTCAAAATAATCCAATCGTCCGCCGACGAGCGGAAAACCTTCCGCGGCGAAATCCTTCACGTCCGGCGCGAAGTCCAGCTTGCCGTCGAACCACGGTTTCACCGTGTGCTGATCCCCGGAGGCGACATCGGTGAGATGTCCGGCCATCAGCGAGCGCACGTGACCGGACACAGCTTCGCTCGCCAGTTGATCCGCCCCGGAAATGCCCGTCCGTAAAAGAATCGCCAGCAGGGCAACCGCCGTCGCGCCGAACGCCACGGATCTCCAGAGCAGCAGAGATCGAAACAGGCCCGGTTGAGTTTTATCACTCGAACCGCGAGCGACGAGACGCACTTGTCTTCGCAGCGAATCGGGCGCGTCAAACCGCAGTTGCGACCCGCGCAGCGCCGTTTTCAGCGACTGGACGGATTCTTGTCCGGCGGCGCAAGCGGCGCACGTTTTCAAATGCCGTTCCAGTTCAAGACTGCTGGTCACGTCGAGTTCGCCATCGATATGAGCGTGCAGCAGCAAACGGCTTTCAGCGCAGTTCATACTTTCTCCTTCCGATTGAGCGCGCCTTGCAATTGCCGTCGCGCACGGGCGAGCCGCGACATGACCGTGCCGACCGGCACCGCGGCGACTTCGGCGATTTCCTTGTACGAAAGCCCTTCCAGCTCGCGCAGCACGAGCGCTTCGCGAAACTGCCAGTGGCAGCGCTTCCAGCGCGGCGCGTAACACGCCCGCATCGGCGCTGTGAAACGAACCGGCCGTGGGATTTTGATCCGCAATTTCCGCGAGTTCATCGTCGTCGATAGAAACCACAGCCGCCGGCCGATTTTTCTTTATCCACGAAAACGCCGTGTTGCGGACGATCGCCAGCAGCCACGCGCGCCCGTCGCTGCCCCGGCAACCGCTTACGAAACGAAACGCGCGCACGCACGCCTCCTGCGTGATGTCCTGCGCGTCGTGTTCGTCGCCCGCGAGCCAGCGCGCCAGGTTGTAGGCAGCGTCCAGATGCGGCATGACGACTCGTTCAAATTGGGCCTGCGGCTCGTTGTCGCTCACGTGGTGGCGGCTAATTGGTCCAGACTGCGCGAATCGGAATTTTATTCCCGGCGGAATAACTTTTCCCGCGGCTGGTCTTGGACAGCGTGAATCACAACAAGTGAAACAATCAAATATGAAAACAAACAAAAAATTCATTCACCACAATCACCATCAAGATGGTCTCGACCGGCGGGGCTTTCTCGAATGCATGGCCTGGGCCGGCACGGGAATGCTGTGGACCATCAGCGGCGGACTGCTCGGCTCCACGTTGCTGCCGTCCTCCGCCGGCGCGGCCGAGGCGGCGAAGGGCAGCTTCAGTTTCGTCCAGATCAGCGACTCGCACATCGGCTTCAACAAGCCGGGCATCAACACGGACGTGACGGCCACGTTGCGCCAGGCCATCGCGCGCATCAACGCGCTGCCGCAGCAGCCCGATTTCATTTTGCACACCGGCGATCTGACGCATCTCGCGGCGCCGGAGGAATTCGACATCCTCGATCAGTCGTTGAAGAGCGCAAAGACTCGGCAAATATTTTTCGTGCCCGGCGAGCACGACGTCACGGGAGACGGCGGCAAATTTTTCCGCGAGCGCTTTGGCAGGAATTCAAAGGGCCTCGGCTGGTACAGCTTCGATCATCGCGGCGTCCATTTTATCGGACTCGTGAACGTGGTGGACATTCAGCAAAACGGCCTCGGCGCGCTCGGCTCGGAACAGTTGGAATGGCTTGAAGACGATTTGAAAGGCCGCCCGGCTGAAACGCCCATCGTCGTGTTCGCGCACATTCCGCTCTGGGAGGTTTATCCGCAGTGGGGCTGGGGCACCAACGACGGCGCGCAGGCATTGAGTTATCTCAAGCGTTTCGGATCGGTAACCGTCCTGAACGGCCACATCCATCAAACGATGAAAAAGGTCGAAGGACACGTCATCTTCCACACCGCCATGTCCACAGCGTTTCCCCAACCCGAACCCGGCAAAGCGCCGAAGCCCGGTCCGATAAAAGTCGAGGCTGGAAAGTTGCGCGAATACCTCGGTATCACCAACGTGGATTATGTTGAGAACAACCACAGCCTCGCGGTGGTGGATTCCACACTCGGTTGATTGCACGGGCCATGAACGCGTCATTCTGGCAGCGAATTCACGGCGGCAGCACGCATTTTCCCATCGTGCTCCTGCTGGCGTCGGTGGTGTTCGACTTTGTCGCCCGGCGATCGCGCGATGAAGCCCTGCGGCGCGGCCTTCACACCGCCGGATTGGGTTCGGCGGTCGTCGGCACGTTGGGTGCCGTTGGAGCGGTGATTGCCGGTCTCATCATGACTCGCGGGCGGATGCTCGGCAGCGGTTATGAAAAGATTCATCACCTCTTTGTCTGGCCCGCGTTTGCTTTGTGCATCGTGTTCGGGGGATGGCGTTTGTTCGGAAGCGGGCGGATGCCGCGGCGCAGCTTTGGCATTTACCTCGCCGGGATGAGCGTCACCTCGGTTTTGATGGTGGGCGCGGGCTATTCGGGTGGCGAGATGTTGTTGAGCGCTCAAATTGGGAACGTTCCGGGGACCTCTTTCTCAGACGAGCTGGCTTCCAGGTCGGATCCAACGGCCCGGACCGCCACGGGCCGGAAGTTGTTTCTGAAAAACTGCGCGCATTGCCACGGCGCGGACGCGCGCGGCGATGAAGGCCCGGACCTGCACAATGTGGATCGGACCGACGAACAAATCGCCGCGCGCATTCGCAACGGAAAAAAAGGTCAGATGACGGCGTTTGCCGGAAAGCTTTCACCGGACGAGATCAACGAGGTGGTCGCGTATTTGCGCACCTTGAAATGATTCTCGGACACGCGACGAATTCCTGGTTAAGGCGCTCAACCCACCTGCTCCTTCGTCCCATTGTTTTGCTCCAATATCCGTTGAAAGAATGGCCGTCTCAATTTTTGAGGCGTGGACACAAACAAATTATGCACTCTGCCAACGAATTTGAAGCAATTGTAAACGAGCACTACGAGCCGCTTTACAGGTTCGCGATGAGCCTCACGCGGTCGGAGTCCGATGCCCGGGATTTGACCCAGCATGCGTTCTATGTCTGGGCGACGAAGGGGCATCAATTGCGCGAGATCTCCAAGGTCAAGACCTGGCTGTTCACAACGCTGCACCGCGCTTTCCTCGAAGCGCGGCGAAGACAGATCAGATTTCCTCACCACCACCTGGAGGAGCTCTCGGAGCAATTGCCGGCTCTTTGCCCGGAACCGGCCAGTCAATCCGACTGGTTCCAGGTGCTGTCCGCGCTGGCAAAGGTGGACGAGGTTTATCAGGCGGCGGTGGCGCTTTGCTATTTGGAAGACTACTCCTACAAGGACATCGCGGGCATTCTCGACGTGCCGGTCGGCACGGTCAAATCACGCATTTCCCGGGGTATCGCTCAACTCCGTGAGATTCTTTTGCCCGGCGATTCGAGGGCTTCGGTGTCCGGCAGGGAAGGAATTTCCTCCGTATCCGCCCCCGAGGTACCTGCTTCACCGTTCGAAAAGGTCTTCCACTTCCTCGTCACCGCGCCCGGTTGTCGGGTGAAGCCGCTGAACGCCGCCCCGATGAATGGGACTTAAGTGCTCCCTTCCTCGGGGAACAGTTCGGCTCCGCGTGAATCATAGACGCGTCCACGGTCGCGCTTGACCGGACAGGGACATTCTAAAAAAAAACGAAACGAAAATAATGAAACCAAACACCGCACATCAATCCCGATGGATTCAGACTGGCGCATGGCTGCCCACGCTGCTGGGCCTGGCACTCATAGCCGCATCGGCCGCATCCGCGCTGGCCA
>DATNDF010000159.1 GCA_035607015.1 Candidatus Angelobacter sp.
ATCAACATCGGCGCGAATTCCATCACTCAGGATTTCGCGGCCGAGTCCAAGCTGAAATTCGCGGAGGCCGAGCGGCTGAAGGTCGAGCAGGGATTCGTGAGCCTGGGCGGCGCATACGAGGAACCGGACAACCCGCAGCAGGCGGCGATTTCGAAAATCGCGCGCCAGGTGATGACGCGTCTGCATATTCAGGTCAACCAGACGATCCAGTTTTACAGGGGGCAACAGGGTGGTTCCGCTCCGCAGCGGTTGTTCCTGGCCGGCGGCGCGTCGATCATGCCGTACACGGCGCAATTCTTCGCCGAAAAACTGAACCTGCCGGTCGAGTACTTCAATCCGTTCCGCAATGTTCAAATCGACACTTCCGTCGATCTGGAGGAACTGGCGAAGGTTGCGCATTCGTTTGGCGAGGTTGTGGGTCTGGGCCTCCGTAACGTGGCCCAGTGCCCCGTGGAAATGAACCTCATGCCGAAGAGTTCGCTCAAACGGCAGCAGTTCAATCAGAAGAAGCCCTATTTCATCGCCACGATTTTCAGTCTGGTTGCCGTGGTCCTCGCCTATGGCGGATTCTACATGAAGATCGCGGACATCAAGCGGGAAGCGCTTGGCAAGATCAGTGTACAGGTGGCGCCCTTGAAACAAAAGGAAACCGAGCTCCAGGCGGAACAGGACAAGTTGAACAGGTTGAAGCAGGAGGCGGGTCAGTTGACCGAGTGGACGGACCAGCGGTTCTACTGGGGTGGAGTGCTGACGGAGTTGCGGCGCGTGTTGATGCAGGCTGAAGCCGCCCGGAAGCAGGCGATGGGAATCGAAAATGGCGTGTGGATCGAAAGCCTGACTTCGGCGACTCCCGGTTTGACCGCTGTGCCATCCGCGGCCGCGGAAGAGGAGCAGGCCCCCGCTGCAAGTTACGCTTACATGAACCGTCTCATGATGGAACGTTACGGCCTCATCCCGAAAGGGGCCCCTTTGCCGGGTGAAGGCGAGTCCACGGCCGCCACTGCGACGACGAAGACCTCGACGCCGGCATCCACCAACGAGATCGCGACCATTACTTTGAAATGCCGCGGATTGAATTTGAAAAAATACGAACCTTCAGCGAACGATAAACTGGCCTACACCGTTGAGGAGGAACTTCGGGCCAGTCCGATGTTCGACAGCAAGGAAACCAAACTCTCCGGGGACATCGAACAGGTGGATGCGACGAACTCCGTGACATTCAATTTTGGCGTTACCTTGAAGTTGAAGCACCCGATGAAGCTTTAGCATGAATTGGCTGAAGAAAAATTTCTTTCTGGTCGTGGGGGGGCTGGTGGCCTTGGGGATGCTCGGGTTCGCGGTTTATTTTCTCCTGATCCAAAAGCAGGCGGTGGACGAGGTGACCGAGCAGTTGAACACGCAGACGCAGGAACTGAAGAATCTGGCAACCCGCGATCCCCATCCAAACCAGGAGAACATCGATATTGCCAAAAAGGAGCAAAAGAAGGTTGCTGGTTTCCTCCAGGCGTGCAGGAAATTCTTTGTACCGGTTGCCACTTTCACTAATATAGACAGCGCGGCGTTCAAGGACCTGCTTCAGACGACGATCTCTGACATGGAACGCGACGCGGAGAAAGCCGGGGTCAGCCTCCCCGCCAAATACGACTTCACATTCGCATGGCAGCGGAAATCGGTGGATTTTCCGCAGGATACGCTCGTGCCGCTCGCTACGCACGTTGACGAGATCAAGGCCGTTTGCGATGTCCTGTTTGATGCCCGTGTTCACGCCCTGACCGGCCTGCGCCGCGTGCCGGTGTCCAAGGAGGACACGAGCGTAAACGATTTTCTCATCGGACTTAAACCGACCACAAACACGGTGACTGGCGCGGTGCTGACGCCGTATGAAGTTCAGTTTCAGGGTTTCACGGCCGAACTTGCGGCGGTGCTGGAGGGATTTTATCGGTCATCGAATTGTTTCATCGTAAAAAACGTTGATGTGCAGACCAACGTTGTAAACACGGCACCCGGTGCTTCCCAGAATGGTCCCTCGCTCTTCTACCCGACTGCCGCGCCGAGCGTGGCGCCGGAGCGTCCATTGTCCGGGGCAGAACTTATGCGGCGACGATACGGCCTTGCTCCGGGAAGTCGTTACGGTGCCCGGCCACCAATAGAGGCGCCGACCCCGGCTCCGACCACTCCGGGCGTGTTCGCGCCGCCGGTGCGTCGCGGGCCGGAAACGATTCTGGACGAGCGCCCATTCAAGGTCACCATGTACATTGAAACGGTTCAATTGCTGGAGCGGGCCAAACTCAAGGCGGGGAAATAAGACGGATTCTCGATGGAATTCCTGAAGAACCATTACGAAAAAGTGATTCTTAGTGTCGTGTTGCTCGGATTGGCCGCAGCCGCGGTGTTGCTGCTGACTTCGGTTGACAGCGAGAAGCGCGCGCTGGAAGAGGTTGACAGCGGGATTGCCCGGACCAAGCCGAAGGAACTGAAGCAGGTTGATCTTTCAACAAACGAGGCGGCACTGCAGCTCCTCCTGCGGCCCGCGAGCCTGCGGCTGGCGGGTGAGCACAACCTTTTCAATCCCGTGCAGTGGCAGAGGATGCCCGATGGCAGGTTGATTCCGCTGCGCACGGGACGCGAGGTAGGACCCGGCGCGCTGACCGTCACGAAGATCACACCCCTGTACCTTAAAATCGAATACGAGGGCACCGGCGGGACGGGCGATGCGGTGCAGTACAAGTTTAAAGTGACGCGCGAAGCGGAGAAGTCGCCGAGCAAACGGATCCCGATCACGCTCTCCGCCACCATGCCCGGCAGCAAGAATTCAGTTTTTGTCCTGAAAGAAATGAAGCCGCAGGAAAATCCGGCAGAATTTGTGCTGGATTTGCCTGCCGAAAACGAACAGGCGGTTGTGACGAAAGAGAAACCGTATGTCGATGTGGGCGGTTATTCAGTGGATTTGAAATACCCGCCCGACAATCTGACGTTTAACGGAAAACGCGTCGGTGATGCTCTGGTTTTTGCCGGCGACACGAACAAAATCATTGCCATCACAGCGACAAACGTTACAGTCCAAGCCACATCGACACCCAAACGAACAACGGTGCCGTACACGGCGACACCGTAGATTGGACCTTGGTAATCGAGCTGCGCTTTTTTATTCCAAACCCGGAACCATCATGATGAAAGCTGCCAAACACCTTCTTCTCCTTCTTCTCATCGCTACGGCCCCTTCGTTGAGGGCGCAGCCGGCGCCCGCCGATACAGCTACTGATGAAGCCGTCCGACGGCAGGCTGCCGTTATCATGTTGCGAAAGACTCTGGCGGAAGCAAAGGCCGCGCAGGAGAAGATCGACCTGGTCGCTGCGTCCAAGCTGTACGAAGAGTCCTATAAACTGGCGCAGAGCGTGGGAGTGGGCGTCGATCAGGAAGTCCAGGAAACGGTGTCCGGTCTCGCCACCGTCCGGTTGGCGCTGGCCAAACAGGCCCAGCGGCGTGGCCGGTTTGAAGAGGCGGACTTGCACGTCAAACGGGTGCTCACCGTTGATCCCAAAAATGAGGCCGCGCTGAGGTTCAAGAAGGAAAACGACAAGGCGCTTGAGGCGTTGAAAGGCCGCGTTCCCAGCAAGGAAGTCCGCGCCCTGGTTCCCGAAGTGCAAAAGCAAAAGATCAACACCGCGACGCTCGTGCAGGACGGCAAAGTGCTGTATGAAATGGGTCGGTTGGAGGACGCCGAGGTGAAACTCAAGCAGGCGGTCGCGCAGGATCCCGAAAACCAGATGGCATTCTATTATCTGGCATTGATCGAGGAGGGCCGTTACGCCCAGGGCGCCCGCAAACGCGAAATCTCAGAAAAGAACAAACATGTCGAAGTCGAAAACGCATGGCTTCCTCCGATTCAACGCGAGACCTTGCCGTCGCCCAATCCATACGCCACCACGAATCTCGTCTTTACCGGTCCCGGCCGCCAGGCGATACAAAACAAGCTTCACCGGATCGTCCTGAACGAGGCGCTTTTTGATGGAGTGTCGCTGCCGCAAGTGCTGCAGTATCTGTCAGAAGAAGCCGCCAAGCGCGATCCGGACAAGGAAGGCATCAATTTTCTGGTCAACCCGAACGTTGTGGCCTCCGCCGCGCAAACGACCATTGACCCGACCACAGGGCAGCCGGTGACGCTGCCACCTCCAGAACCGCTCGACATGAACAGCGTCATCGTGAGGATCAATCCGGCCCTCAAGAACGTGCGGCTGGCGGATGTGCTGGAAGCAATCACCAAGGTGGCGGACAAACCCATCCGATACTCCATTGAAGAGTACGCTGTCATCTTCTCACAGAAAACACCGGACGTCGCGCAACTCGAGACGCGCACCTTTCGTGTGAATCCGAACACGTTCATGGAAGGATTGCAGAGCGTCGGAATATTTCCGCTGGGCAGCCTGGTGCAAAGCACGACCGGCGGCGCGGGTGGGGCGGCGGGCGGCGGGGGCGGCATTGGCGGCGGCCAGGGTGGTCAGGGTGGCGGCATTTTCGATCTTCCGCGCGTCTTTGTGGCTGGCGGCGGAGCTGGAGGCATTGGCGGCGGCGGCGGCGGCGGATTCGGCGGTGGCGGTGGTGCGGGCGGAGCTGGTGGAGGGGGACTATTGGGCGTTACGACGACTAATCTGACGCAAACCATACAGGACACCGTCCGTGCGTTCTTCACCGCCGCGGGAGTCAACGTGCTTCCTCCGAACATGATTTTCTTCAATGACCGCACGGGTGTGCTCATGGTGCGTGCCACCTCGCAGGAACTCGACATTGTTCAGAAGGCGATCGAAACCCTCAACGTCGCGCCGCCTCAGGTCACGATCGAGGCCAAGTTCGTTGAAGTCAGTCAAAACGACAGCAAGGCCATCGGTTTCGACTGGTACCTGGGGAACTTTCTGATGAGGAACGGCGGTATCGGAGCGCAAGGCGGCACTGCCCCGTCTTTTCTCGGCCAGCCGAGCCTCGCAAATCCGACCGGGATTTTTCCAAGTCCGACCAGTCCCCTGCCTCCGTCGACCACTGACAACATTCTGACGGGTGGACTCCGCAATTCCACAACCGATCTGGCCTCCCCGGCGATCGCCACCTTCACCGGTATTTTGACGGACCCCCAATTCCGCGTTGTGCTTCATGCGCTGGAACAACGGGACGGCGCGGATCTGCTGGCTTCTCCCAAGGTGACGACATTAAGCGGGCGCCAGACGCAGATGTCCGCCGTCGAAGTCCGGTCAATCGTCGTGGGCCTGAATA
>DATNDF010000160.1 GCA_035607015.1 Candidatus Angelobacter sp.
GTCAGCGGATTAATCGGAGCCAAACAGGTGTCGATTGGCGATTTGGTGGGCAAAGGAGATCCGACGCTGCTGGCGACAATTTCCGTGCTCGATCCCATCTGGTTTTACTGCAATGTCAGCGAGGTCGATTATCTCAGAGCGCAAAACGAAACCCGCAACTCGGGCAAGCGCATTGAGGATCTGCCCATTTCACTATTGCTTGCCGACGGTTCCACGCTTCCTGAGAAGGGCAAATTCGTCTTCATCGATCGCGCCGTGGACCCGAAGACGGGCACCCTGCGCGTGCGCGCTCAATTTCCCAACGAACGAAAACAACTCCGCCCCGGCATGTTCGCGCGCATACGCGTGGACCTTGGCGCGCGCGCCAACAGCATCCTTGTGCCGCAGCGGGCAATCGTCGAATTGCAGGGCAAGAACTTCGTGTGGGTCATCGGCCCCGATAACAAGGCCACACAACGCGGCGTCCAGGTGGGTGGGCAGGTTGGTGAAAACGTCGTGGTTCCGGAAGGCCTCAAGTCCGGCGACCGCATCGTGATCGAAGGGTTGCAGAAAGTTCGCGAAGGCGCGGTTGTCAAACCGATGACCGCGGAGGAAATCGCACAGACCGCCCAGGCGCCGGAGGACAAAACCGAAACCAACCATACCAAGGAGTAACCATGGCTGATTTTTTCATCCGCCGTCCGATTGTCGCGATCGTCATCGCCATCCTCACGGTCATCGTTGGTCTGGTCAGCCTCAAACGGCTGCCGATTTCCGAGTACCCGCCCGTCAGTCCCACGTTGATCCAGGTCACAACCACTTATCGGGGCGCAGCAGCCCAGGCCGTCATGGAATCCGTCGCCACGCCCATCGAATCGAAAGTCAACGGCGTCGATAAATTGCTTTATATCCAATCCTACAACAGCAACGACGGCAAGTTGACGCTGAACGTGTATTTCGACGTCGGCACAGACGTGGACATCATGCAGGTGAACACGCAGAACCGCGTCGGCCAGGCCGAGGCTCAGTTGCCCAATGCCGTCAAAAAGGAAGGCGTCGTCGTCAACCGTTCCAGTCCCGACATTCTGATGGTCGTCGCGCTCGCTTCTCCCCATGGCACCTACGACGCCATTTTCCTCGGCAACTATTGCGACATCAATCTGGTCGACGCCATCAAGCGCGTGCGCGGTGTCGGTGACGTGAAGAATTTCACGGCTCAGGATTACACCATGCGCGTCTGGCTGCGGCCGGATCGCATGGCGTCGCTGGGCATCACCCCATCGGATATTCAGAATGCTTTGAACGAACAAAATGCCCAATCCCCCGCCGGCCGCGTGGGAGCGGAACCCGCGCCGCCGGGCCAGCAAAGCACCTTCAACGTCCGCACGCTCGGCCTGTTGAAGGACCCCAAGGAGTTCGCGGAAATCATCGTTCGCTCCAATCCCGACGGTTCGCAGGTCAAAATCAAAGACGTGGGCCGCGTGGAATTGGGCGCGCAGACGTACGATTTGCGCGCCCGCCTGAACGGAGCGCCCGCCGGCGCCATCGGCATCTATCTCGCGCCGGGCGCCAACGCCATCGAAACCGCCAACAACGTGCGCAAAATTCTTGAGGACGCCAAAACCCGGTTCCCTCCAGACATGGACTACGACATCACGCTCGATTCCACGCTGCCCATCCAGGCATCCATGCATGAAATCGTCCACACCCTGTTTGAAGCGGTCATCCTGGTGCTGATTGTCGTCTACGTTTTCCTGCAAAGCCTCCGCGCCACGATCATCCCGATGTGCACGGTCCCTGTTTCGCTGCTCGGCGCGTTCATCATGTTCCCGGTCCTGGGATTCAGCGTCAACGTGCTGACGATGTTCGGCCTCGTGCTGGCCATCGGCATCGTGGTCGACGACGCCATCGTCGTCGTGGAAGCCGTGCAACATCACATCGAACACGGACTGAGTCCCGTCGACGCCACGCGCCAGGCGATGAAGGAAGTCTCGGGACCCGTCGTGGCCATCGGATTGGTGCTGTGCGCGGTGTTCGTTCCGGTGGCATTCATGGGCGGCGTCACCGGGCAGCTTTACAAGCAGTTCGCGCTCACCATCGCCGTCGCGGTGGTGTTCTCCGTGATTAACGCCCTGACGCTCAGCCCCGCCCTTTCGGCGATGCTGCTGAAAAAACCGAAGCCGGGCCGCGGACCGATTGCCAAATTCTTCAAGTGGTTCAACAAGGTGTTTGACCGGACCAGCCAGGGTTACGGAAACATCGTCGGCATCATTTCGCGCAAAGCGGCCCGGTCGATGCTGTTGCTTGTGGCAGTGGTCGCCGGCATCTGGCTCATCGGCAAATTCGTGCCGGGCGGATTCATTCCCGACGAGGACAAAGGGTACCTGTTCGTCGCAATTCAGCTTCCCGAAGGGGCCTCGTTGCAGCGCACGGATGAAGTGCTTAAACAGGTGGAGGGTATTGTCGAGCACACGGAAGGTGTGCGCTCGGCGGTTGGTCTGGCTGGAATGAATATTCTCAATTCGCTGAACTTCCCGAACTCGGCGCTGATGTTCGTTGGGCTGGAACCCTGGGAAGAACGCAAATCTCCAAATTTGCACGCCAGCGCCATCGCGCGCGAGTGGACGAAAAAATTCGCGGCGATTCCCGGCGCGACGGCGTTCGCGTTCGGACCGCCGCCATTGCCCGGTTACGGCAACGTGTCCGGATTTTCAATGCAACTGCAGGACCGCTCCGGCGGTTCGATTGATAAGCTGGCGGGCTACGTCCAGCAATTGACCGCTGCCGCCGCCAAACGGCCCGAGATCGGGCGCATCAGCACAACCTTCAATCCATCCACACCGCAGGTCAAAGTCGAGCTCGACCGTGAAAAGGCCCGAACGCTCGGCGTGCCGGTCGATATGGTGTTTGCCACTTTGCAAACGTATCTCAGCGGACTTTACGTGAACGACTTTGTGCGGTTCGGACGGGTTTACAAAGTTTTTCTCCAGGCGGAGCCGCAATTCACCAGCAAGCCGGACGACATCGGCCAGTTCTATGTCCGCAACAACAGCAATCAAATGGTCCCGCTGAACACGCTGGTCACGGTCAGCAAAATGTCCGGGCCAAACCTAGTCACACGTTTCAATTTGTATAACGCGGCCGAAATCATCGGCGCATCCGCGCCGGGTTACAGCTCGGGCCAGGCCATCAAAGCCATCGAGGAGGTCATGAAAACCCTGCCTCCCGAAACCGGCTACGAATGGTCCGGATTGACGCTCCAGGAAAAGAAATCGGAAGGCCAGGCGCCCATCATATTCGGGATGGCCGTGCTTTTCGTGTTCCTGCTGCTCGCCGCGCAATATGAAAGCTGGGGCCTTCCCTTCGCGGTGCTGCTCGCCACCCCCACCGTGGTGCTGGGCACGATGGTCGGGATGCTGGTGCGGCATTTTGACCTCAACGTCTACGCGCAAATCGGCCTGGTCATGCTCATCGGGCTCTCCGCCAAAAACGCCATCCTGATTGTCGAATTCGCCAAAATGCGGCGCGAGGAAGGGAACGAAATTCTGGCCGCGGCGGTGGAGGGCTCAAAACTGCGCTTGCGGCCGATTCTCATGACCTCGTTCGCGTTCATTCTCGGCTGCGTGCCACTTATGCTGGCGTCTGGATCCGGCGCCGCATCACGCAGCACGATGGGCACCGGCGTGGTCTTCGGGATGACCATCGCTACGGCTGTGGGGTTGTTCCTCATCCCCGTCTGCTACGTGTTTGTGGAACGGATTGTGGAACGCACCGGCAAACACAAACCGGCAGCGGCTGCACCCATCTCGCCACCACAAACGGGAGAAGCGCACGTATGAACGGGGAAGGAAGAATGCAGAAGGAAGAATGCAGAAAAATCCTGCCGCTGCGGGGGCTTGGAATTTTAATGATCCTGCTTGCCGGTTGCAAAGTCGGGCCAAATTACCAGCGCCCAGCCGTGGATTCGCCGCAGGTTTTTCGCCGGGCGGCATCGGACGCGACCCTTTCTCATGGAACCAATTCCTTCGCGGACCTCGGCTGGTGGGATGTTTACGACGATCACCAGCTGAAAATCTACATCCGCGAGGCGCTGACGAATAATTGGGACGTGAAGATTGCCGCCGCGCGCGTGCTGGAGGCGGAAGCCTCCGCGCAAATCACGCGTTCACAGTTTTTCCCGACTGTGAACGCAGGCGGCGACTTGTTTACCAGCCGCAGTTCGGAAAAGGGGCCGGTGCCGGTTCCTTCCGGAGTCAATCCTGAGCAGCGATATGGCGACGTCTTCCTCTCCATGCCCGCGTACGAATTGGATCTCTGGGGCCGGATACGCCGCGCCAACGAGGCCGCGCGCGCGCGCCTGCTCCAATCCGAGGAAGCGCAGCACATCGTCCGCCAGACGCTCGTTTCTGACGTCGCCACCACGTACCTGCAATTGCTCGAACTCGATATGGAGTTGCAAATCGGCTACGCCAGTTACACCAACAGAACCAACTCGCTCGTCCTGACGCAGTCACGCCAGGAAGGCGGCGTCTCTTCTTTGCAGGACGTGTACCAGGCAAAGGTGCTCGTCTACACCGCCCAGGCATCCATCGCCACGACGTCGCGCCTCATCGAACAAACGGAAAATGCGATGAATATCCTGCTGGGCCGCAATCCCGGCACTATTCATCGCAGCGCTTCGCTCAACGATTACAAACTGCGCGCCAGCGTGCCGCCGGGGTTGCCTTCATCATTGCTCGAACGGCGGCCCGACATTCGCGCCGCCGAACAGGACTTGATCGCCGCCAACGCCGACATCGGCCAGGCGAAGGCTGCGTTCTTTCCGCGAGTCACCCTCACCGGCGCTTTCGGCTACCAAACCGTGGCGCTTTCCGATCTGTTCACCGCTCCTGCGAGAACGTGGCAATTCGGTCCATCGGTGTCCTTTCCCCTGTTCACCGGCGGACGCCTGCGCGGAAATCTGAATTTGGCCAGGGCCACCTTTGAGGAATCGCTGGCGCGTTATCAGCAAACCGTCCAAAACGCCTTTCGCGAAGTCTCCGATGCGCTTATCGCCTACCAACGCAACCAGGAATTCTATGCGAGGCAGAAGGACCTGACACAGGCGGATCGCGATGCCGCGCAACTGGCGGCTGTCCGGTACGAGGGCGGTGTGACGAGTTATCTCGAAGTGCTCTACAATGAACAACAACTTTTCGATGCCGAGCTTCAACTCGCCCAGGCGCGCCGGGATGAACTGCTGAGCGTCGTCGAGCTTTACCGCGCTCTGGGTGGCGGCTGGGAAACCCCCGTCGCAGCCCGCGCCGCTGAATTCTCAAATACCGCGGTGGGAATGAAATGAAGACGGAACGCCGCATTTCCCTTGCGCTGGCGATGTTGATGTTTATCGCTTTCGGCTGCGCCTCGGCAAATGTCAATCCGCCCCGGGCACCCGCGGATACCGGCTACGTTGACCTCTACTCAACGACAGATGCCGGCCTGTGCTGGGACGTGCGGGAGGGCGGAACTTCAGGCACTCATTTTCGAACAGTGTTCTCCGACGTGAAGCCGGTTCAGGGCGATGTGCTGAGACTGGCGTTTGCTCCCGGCAATCATCGGCTTCGAGTGACATTTCTCAATCGCGCCGTCAAAAACCCGACTGAAGCCGACGTTGCCGTTGAAAACGGAAAAATCACGCCGCTCCGCGTCACGCTGACCGAGCTCAGTTCGACCACCGTTTTGTCGAAACAAACAACCATGGGCGGAACGCCCGCCGGACGCGGCGGCAGGCGCACCAAAATCAATAGCGATGAATCCATGATGTTTGCCATCTCCGCCATTACGGGCCATCCCATTCCTTATCAACCGAAACAGCAGATGCCGTACTCAACCCAAACCAAATGACCTATGAGCGCTGAAATTGTAAACGACACGGCCAGTACGCTGACCCTTAAGATCACGGGAAAACTCAACCAACCCGAGCTCGCCGACGCGCAAAAACGCGTCGCGGAACTTCTTCAAAGGGAGGGAAAAAAACATCTCCTCATTATTGCCGAAAATTTTCAGGGATGGGGCAAGGGCGATTGGGGAGATTTATCCGGGCAAATGATGATGGAACCTTACATCGACCGGATGGCCATCGTCGGCGAAAGGAAATGGGAAAATCTGACACTCATGTTTACCGGAAAAGGAATCCGCCGTTTGCCCATCGAATTCTTCCCGACGGGGGAAATGTCCAAGGCCCAGGCCTGGCTGGAAAACGGCTGACCGCGAAAGCGGTCCCTTATTTTGAAGCCGCATTCGGATCGTCCACTGAGATGGCGAGCGCTTCAGTGCGGGTGGCCGAGATCTGGTCGCCCTTTTTGATTCGCTCAAGATTTCCAACGCTCGGATCGACAACCACTTTCACCAGGTTCCCGTCGATTCCCCTGAGCGTCACCTCGCGTTTCTCCCGATCGATGTCCTCAATGGTCGCCGTGGTGTCCATCACTGCCACTGCAGTTCCGCCCGGTTTTTCCCCGGCCTTGCGCGTGGCGATGGCTTCCATGTGGCTGGTGGCAGAAAGTCTTTCTCCGGGCTTGGCAATGGCGAACGC
>DATNDF010000161.1 GCA_035607015.1 Candidatus Angelobacter sp.
AAAGCGCGTCGGATTCTGTGGCGGATGGCAAAACTACGGCGGCCAGTACCGCGCCTTCGACCGGTTCGCCTTTCCGCGGGTCAATTACGTGCCCGTACACCCTCCCGTCTGCTTCAAACGCCTTGCCCCAGACCGCCGAAACCGAAAGCGCCTCGTCCTTCAGTGGAACGATTGCCAGGATCCCCCCGCTTTCCAGCCCGTCATCGGCGGCGGGGGGCGCTCCGCCGGACGAAAGCGACTGTCCGGCGAAATCCGGGTGAGGTACGGCGACGTTCCAGGCGGCGGCATCCGGTGGAGTGCCAATGGTGCAGACGGTGCTCGTCCCGCCATGAAGGATGGCGCTGGCCACGCCGGCTTCGCGCAGGAACCGCGCGGCGCGCTCCAGCGCAAAACCCTTGCCAATCGAGCCGAGATCAATCATCACGTCATTACGCGCAAAACGTATCGTGAAATCCCGCTCATCCATTTCCAGCAGTTCGATTCCGACCTTCTCCCGCGCGGCGGCGATATCGGCCGGGTGCGGTGTTTTCCCTGAGCCACGCATGAAACCCCAGCAGCGCATGAGGGGCCCTACCGTGATGTCAAACGCGCCCCTGGTTTCCCGGCTCAGTTCCTTCGCGTGCCGGATCAGCCGGAAAAGTGCGGGCTCCACACGGACTGCGTTGTGCGCAGCTCGCGCGTTGATGTGGCTGACTTCGCTTGCCGGATTGTACGGACTGAGCTGCGCGTCCAGCCGCTCGATTTCGTCAAGGGCTTCTTCCGCGGCTGCGCGAAGGGACACCTCGTTCTCGCCGTGGAGCAGAACCTCGAACCGCGTCGCCATTGCGTGCCGCGCTAGCGCAAGGGTACGCATGAATTCGCGCTAAAACGGGGTCTCACGGGCCGCGGCCCGTGAGACCCCGCCGTGAAGAACAAACCTGGTTACGATAATTCCAGCGTGCCGTAAGTGATGGCCTTGACTTCCTTGCCCGAGCCATCGGTGATCTTCCGTGTTTTCTCGTCGAACAGGCAGGTCATGTTCAGGCGCTCGGACATTTCAGCCAGACTGATCACGGTTTGGGCGCGAACGGCGAGTTCTATGCCGGCATTTGGCTGCTTGTTGGCACGGATGCTTTGAAACCAGTTCTTCTCGTGGGCGCCAACGTCTTCGTGCGGTTCGAGACCATCCATCGTAATCGGGTCGATTTCGTCCGCGAACGGCCGCTCTGGCACCAGGCTCAACCGGTTTCCCGCGTCGCCGATGTTCAAACTGGCCTGGTGACCATAGATCACAAACCCCGGGCTGGTGGCGTTCACCGTGCTGGATACGACGGTCAGCGTGAGGCCGCTGGGGAACTGCGCCAGCAATTCGAGGTGCTCCGGCACGTCCCGCTCCAGGGCGCCGGGTGTGCCCTTGTCCGAGTCCCAGGCCTTGACGCCGAGACACACGACACGCTTCGGAAACTCGGGGTTGCCGGTGGCCAGCATCAATGGCAAAAGCCGGTGTGGAACCAGGTCACCCAACAGGCCCGTGCAGTAGGGATAAAACTTCCGCCACCGGAAGAAATGGTCAGGATTGAACGGAACCTTCTTGTTGACCTTGCCCAGCCAGGTGTCCCACTTCACCGTCTCCGGTGTGGCCCCGGTATCGATCGAATAATTCCACTCACCATTCTTGCTGTTGCGGCAATAATAACCCTGCCCCCAGACCAGTTTCCCGATCTGCCCTGCTTTGATGAGGTCGGCGGCCTTGTGCCAGGCCGCAGCAGAGCAACCTTGAGAGCCGAGCTGGAAAATTCTGCCGGTGCGCTTGACGGTGTCGTAAACCTCGAACGCTTCGTCGAGATAACGCGTCATCGGTTTCTCGCAATAGACGTGCTTGCCTGCCTGCATGGCGTCGATCGCGCACTGCGCGTGCCAGGGGTCGTGGGTGGCGATTACGACGGCGTCAATATCTTTTCGCTCGAGCAGCTTGCGATGGTCGTCAAATTCAGCCACGTCACTGGTCCCAATGGCCTTCTTGGCGATTCCAATCCGGGTTTTGTAAAGGTCGCAAACGGCGGCCTGGACGATGTTGTTTTCGGCGGCGTGCTCCTTCTGGCTGTTGACATGCGCCAGCCCCATGCCCGGACAATTCGACGGCGGACCGCCGATGCCGATGTAACCCACCGCGATACGGTCATTGGCTCCGATCACCCGGCCGGTCGAGGGCGCCGAGCTCTGGCCGTAAACCGGCGTTTTGAACGGATTCGCGGCAGCCACGGCTGCGGCCGCCGTGGCCGCCTTTTTTATGAAATTACGGCGCGTTTCCGCGCCCGCGAGGGAGGATGTGTTGTTCTGGTCCATAAAAACTTTCTGTTTGCACTGGTTAATGAGGTATCAAACAAGGCTACCTCAATTCATCGGACGGTCAATCCCGAACATGCCCGAGTCCGGGATTGCATTTCCCGGTTGGACATCGCAAATTTCGCAAATCGCATTCAGGAACGATACACATTGAACCCCGGATTTTGAACTCAGCTTATGCCGAATCGCTGGACCGGAAAGGGAAATCCATACACCCGCAAAGAGGTCGTTGAACGCCTTCGTGCGACGCTTAGAAAGGGCCGCCCGGTCATTGCCGCCGGAGCCGGCACAGGCATCAGCGCGAAGTTCATCGAACGCGGCGGCGCCGACCTGATCATCATCTACAACTCGGGGCGCTTTCGCATGGCGGGTCATGGCTCCACTTGCGGTCTGATGGCCTATGGTGACGCCAACGCTGTGGCCATGGAAATCGGCGAGTTCGAGGTGCTCCCGATTGTCGAAGAGGTCCCCGTGATCTGCGGCGTCCATGCCACCGATCCGCGCCGCCGAATGTGGCACTGGCTGCTTCAGGTCAAAGACATGGGTTTTAGCGGTGTAAATAATTTCCCCACGCATTGCATCGTGGACGGCGTGTTTCGTCAGATTCTCGAAGAGACCGGGATGAGTGTGAAGAAGGAGTTTGAGATGGTCGCGCTCGCGCGAAAGATGGATTTGTTTACGATTGTTTACGTCTCGACGGCTGAAGAGTCGAAGGCCATGGCTGAAGCCGGTGCGGACGCCATTATCGCCCACGTCGGTACGACCGTGGGCGGGAGTATCGGCGTGAAAGGCGCGGTTGTCACGATGGCCGAGGCGGTGAACCGCACGAAGCGAATCATCGACGGCGCTCGAAGTGTGCGCAAAGACCTCATTTTTCTTTCACACGGTGGACCCATTGCAACGCCGGAAGACGCCGCTTACATCAACGAGCATACCGACGCGGTCGGCTTTGTCGGAGCGTCGAGTCTGGAGCGATTGGGCGTCGAGGAATCACTCACCAACCTTACCCGACAGTTTAAGAAGATTCCCGTGCAAAAGGCCGCGCTAAAGGCCATTCACTGGCAATGATTGACGTGGCGCCGTTCATTTTCGCTTCGCAATGTTCTTCAGCAGCGTTTTGGCGCACACCTCCGCGAATCTGCCCTCGTTGATCTCGCAATCCATCTCAATCACCTCGATGTCGCGACGCAGGTTCGCCTTGAGGTTGTCGAACAGCGCCCTGTCCGCCGGTGGATCATGGAATTTTTGGCCCGGCGCGCTGATCACACTGATCGCTTTTTTTGGAATCAACACGGTGACCGGGCCTTTCGACAGATTCAGTTTTTCCGCCACGATCCTGCCGAGTTGGGCGCATTCATCCGGCGTTGTGCGCATCAACGTCACTTGAGGGTTGTGTTGGTAGAAATTCCGTCCCTGAAACCTTGGCGGCACAGTTTCCGGTCCGTGGAAATTAACCATGTCGAGGCAGCCGGGTGCGACGACGGCCGGCACCCCATGTTTCGCGGCGGCTTCAAGGCGCGCGGGTCCTGCGCTAAGGACACCGCCCACCAGTTCATCCGCCCACTCAGTCGTCGTGATGTCGAGTGCACCCGCGACCATCCCGGATTCAATCAGCGATTCCATCGTCCGGCCGCCGATGCCCGTGGCATGAAAAACCAGCACCTCGTAACCGGCTTCTTCCAGGATTTTCCGCGCATGATCAACGCAAGCCGTTGTGTTGCCAAACTGGCTGGCGACAATCAGGGGTTTGTCTGCATCGATCGGCGGCGTCGCTTCCACCATTCCGCAAATCGCACCCGCGGCGCGCGCCAGGATCTGGCGCGAAATACGGTTGAGGCCGGCCACGTCAACGATGCTTGGAAACATCACGATGTCTTTCACCCCGACGTACTGGGCCGTGTTGCCGCTCGCCAGTGTCGAAACCATCACCTTCGGAAATCCGACCGGCAATGCGCGCATCGCAGCCGTACCGATGGCCGTGCCGCCGCCGCCGCCGAGCGAAATGACGCCGTCTATCTTTTTTTCCGACAATAGCCGCAACAGCACGACCGGTGCGCCCCTGGACATCGCGGCGACGGTTTCACCGCGGTCACGCCTCGCGACCAATGCCCCGAAGTCCACCCCCGCAGCAGCGGCAACGTCCAGGCGCGTAATGTCCGGTTTGAGCGCGGAATCGCCCAGCGCGCCGACATCAATGATCAGCACCTGATGCCCCCGTTCTTTGATTCGATCCGCGACGAAGGCGTGCTCTTCGCCTTTGGTGTCCATTGTCCCGAGGATTGCTATTGTGGCCATATCTGGATGCGGAAGATTAACCGTTCACCAAAAAAAGTATGCAAAATTGGAATTCGGCACCTCCCGTCGCCCGAGGAAATCTGCCGGCAAATTCCAACTGCCGACTTCCCTGCACGCTTGCTGCGTCGGCGCATCGGGCTGGAAAATGAAAGTCGCCGGGTGCATTGTATGCCTTTGAACGAATTGACAAACACGAAGCACTGGAGCCATCGGCTGGCTCAGGCGAGCTGTGAGATGTTCCAGTTGGCGGGAAAATCATGAACGAACCGGGCAAGATATTGTTTATCATCGGCTTGATGATTGCCGCTGCCGGCCTGCTGATCTGGTCCGGTTTTGGAAAGGGATGGCTCGGGAGATTGCCGGGGGACATCTATTATACGAAAGGCAACTTCAGCTTTCATTTTCCGGTCGTCACTTGCCTGCTGATCAGTGTCGTCCTGACTTTCCTGATTTGGTTGTTCCGAAAGTAGAAAATGCCTCGTTTTGAAACGGTGGGGTCAATTTGGCGCGGGGTCTTAGGGTGATTCCGCGAAGGATTCCAAGGGCGCCTGCATCACCTTCGACTACAGGTCAAACTTCGTTTTTTGTGATTCCCGGCGCGATAACGCCGAGGAAATCCACGTTTCCTCTTCCGGTGAAAAGCACAACGAATTGAAGCGTGATCGGCTTGGCTCGCTATCCATTGGGTATATCGGAAACCAAAGGTCACCGTGGAAGGGGCGAAAAAAACTTATTGTCAAGGAATTGGCTTTTACCTATCTTTCGCGGCAAATGCACCGTTTTCGGTGTGCTTGGGTAAACCGTTTTTACCCTTGGAACGCATAGAAACGAACCAGAACAACATCGCAGGAGGAACTAATGAAGTTTAATAAATGGACATTGGGCTTGGCCGCCGGCGGGGTGGTCAGTCTTGCGTCGGCAGCACAGGCGGATGAAGCAAAGCCGATGAGCCAGGTGCAGACCGCAGTGTCGGCCACCACCCTTAGCGGGTACGTGGATACATCCATCATCTGGAAGCCGGGAACCGGGGACGCCAATCTGCCCGGCCGCGCTTTCGATGGAGTTGGCAAGCTGGACGGTTTCAACCTGAACGTGGTTGAACTCAACTTGGAAAAGCCGCTGTCAGAAGATCAGTGGGCGGCCGGATACAAGGTCAGTTTGTTGGCCGGACCAGATGCCAACAATTTTAATACCTCGCCAGGTGGTCTGACCTTCGGCGGAAGTAGTGACTTCAGTGTGAAGGAAGCCTATGTCGCCCTTCGGATGCCCGTAGGCAATGGCCTCGACTGGAAAATCGGCAGCTTCAACACGATCATCGGTTACGAATCCTTCGAGAGCTACCTGAACCCGAACTACAGCCGTTCCTTCGGCTGGCAGTTGGAACCGACCCAACACACCGGCGTGCTCGCCACCTACAAGGCGTCGGATGCCGTCAGCCTCTCTGCCGGTATGGCCAACACGTGGAACGCGGGCATCAATGCTCGCGCGACTCGCGCCACCGGCCCTGCTACCGAATCCGAAAAGACTTACATGGCGTCCGTGTCAATCACCGCCCCGGATAGCTGGGGATTTCTAAAAGGGTCAGCCTGGTATGCGGGTATCATTGACGGCTTGGCAGGAGCGCAGAAAGATACAACCAGTGCCTACATCGGGGGCAGCTTGAACACCCCGGTCGAAGGGCTCTCCGTGGGTGCTGCGTTTGACTACCGCTGGGACGGTCCGAATACAATCGTAACAGCGCCGGCAAGCACATGGGCCTATGCAATCGCCGGGTATGCATCCTTCCAGGCCAGCGAAAAGTGGAAGTTCAATGCGCGCCTCGATTACACTGAAGGTACCGATGGCACGTTCTATAACCGTGGCGGAGGCGGAGCCAACCTGCAAAACCGACTTGGTGCCGCAACCATCACTGCCGACTATGCCCTTTGGGCGAACGTTGTCAGTCGGGCCGAGCTTCGCTGGGATCACAGCATGAGCGGCGACAAGCCTTACGGCGGGACGACCGTTCCTAATCAGCGCAACGCCGTTACGCTGGCGTTGAACCTGATCTACAAGTTCTAACTTAGGTGCGGAAACACGAAACCCCTTCCGGGAAAACCGGAAGGGGTTTTTGTTTGGTTGAATTCGCCTTTCGCAGATCGCAACGGCCACCGTTCAGAATTTCATGGAAAACTCCGCCATAAACGAGTGCGTCCGCGCGTTGTCAAACCGGAGCTGGCCGGAACCGCTGCTGAAGGAAAACACGTCCCACGAGGGTTCCCCGGTGGCCAGAAACTTGTAGCCGAAACCGACGGCCATACTGTCGTTGAATTCGTACCGAAACCCGGCGAAACCCTGCAAGGCCCATTCAACGTCCGAATCGTTCCCATTCAACCGCGCTCCGCTGATCGTGGCGCGATTGATGTCGAGAACACTGGTGGTCGCGCCCGCCCCAAGTCCCACATACGGCACAAAATTGTGCTGCAGCGGGAAATGAAACACCGCGTTGACGAGCATCGGGATATTCGAAAGGCTCGCATCGGTGTCCGGCGATCCGGTGATGGACTTGATCGAGTTGTAGAGGACGCCCGACTCCAGTTCCGCGCTGAAGTAGTTGCAGAACATGTAGCCGGCGGCCGCGCTGATGCGGAATCCCGGATCGTACTTGACCTTGATTCCGGAGACCGGCCCGAAGAACTCGTTCACATCGGTTCGTTGCGAGATCTCCGGTCCGATGCCGCCCCGAAAATAAAATCCCTGGGCGGCTCCTCCGCCGTAGCTTTGAGCCAGTGCCGGCGTCAACGACGCAAGCACCGCCATCATCCCAATACCAATCGCTGATTTGGTCCGCTTTCGCATAGTGTTCCTCCGTTTGTGTCTCGGTGTTTACCGTTGCTTTCGTCCCTGACGGCGCCGCCGCCAGCCTGACCGCTCATCAGACGGCATTTCCTGCGCGTTTGTTTAATTTTAATCAATACAAAATAACGGGTTCAATCCACGGCCTCATCCACTTCCGCCGCCCTGCCGGAGTCCGCACAAATCCCCCGCCTGGCGGCGGTGACAAATTCCATCAACACGCGGGCGGATTCGCCCCTGAACTCTTTACGCGCTGCTGCCAGCGCTGTGCTCAACTTCTTTCCACTTCGAAACAGCGCATGATAGAGCCGTTTCAGTTCCAGGCGTTGATCGGCGGGCAGTCCGGCGCGACGCAGACCCACGAAGTTCAGCCCGCAAATCCCGTTGTCGCCGCGGGCCACGCAAAACGGCGGCAAATCCTTGCTGATGGCCGAGCCACCCTGCATCAGCGCCAGCGTGCCGACTCGCACGAATTGATGGACCAGACAGTTGCCGGAAATAAAGGTACGATCCTGGACCTGAACGTGGCCCCCCAGCAGCGCGCCGTTGGCGATGATCGTGTGATCGCCCACGCGCGAGTTGTGTCCCACATGGCAATGCGCCATGAGGTAATTGTGTGATCCGATAATCGTTGCCTCGCCTTCCTTGTTGGAGCGATGGATGGTGACGTGTTCACGAAACACGTTATCGTCGCCGATGAGCAGGCGCGTGGCCTCTCCCCGGTATTTCAAATCCTGCGGCGCGTCTCCGATCACACACCCGGTGTGGAACACATTGTTCACTCCGACCGTCGTATGTCCGGTCAGATGGACCTGCGGCCCGACGCGACAACGTGCGCCAACGATGACATGTTCGTCGATGAGGGCAAAAGGGCCAACACTCGCGGTCGGATCGACCTGTGCTCTCGGATGAATAATCGCTGTCGGGTGAATCATCTTGCGCACCGCTTATCACATTGCGACAGGGATTGAAACAGGAATTGGCGTTTGGCAGAACACGGACGCGAACCGGCGTGACCGGGCCAAAACCAGAGCTTGATTTG
The DNA here is from genome assembly GCA_035607015.1 of Candidatus Angelobacter sp. Classification (NCBI taxonomy): domain Bacteria; kingdom Pseudomonadati; phylum Acidobacteriota; class Terriglobia; genus Candidatus Angelobacter; species Candidatus Angelobacter sp. The sequence continues at coordinate 8,498 of DATNDF010000161.1, forward strand.
CGCAAACGGCGGGAGTAAATGTTACCTGCTGAGCGGAGGACACGTTCGAGGAAAGACGACACGCAGTTACGAACACAACAAATGCGTCAATGAAGACCACGATCCGGATTTTGCATTTGGAGGACGACGTCATCGACGCAGAACTTGTGCAACGAGCGCTGGACAAGGCCGGCCTTGTTTCGGAAATCAAGGTCGTGCGGGATGGTGAAGACTATGTGGCAGCGGTCGAGGCGGGAGAGGTTGACGTGGTTCTGTCAGACAACAATGTGACCGGGTTCGATGGGGTTCATGCGTTGCAATTCGCCCGTGGGAAGCGACCCGGGATCCCCTTCATCTTCGTGTCCGGATTTGCGAACGAAGAGCAGGCGCGGGAGAAACTCAATCGCTCCGGAGCCACGGCGTGCGTCAGCAAATTACAGCTGCCCCGGCTCGCCGACACCATCAAACAGGCACTCGAAAACACTGAGCTTCGCGCCGCGCGCGGTCTGTCGGATTCGTATGTCCGGTCAATGGAGCTGCTGGTCAACGTCGTCCAAGATTTGTCTTTGGCACGCGATTTGGACCGCATCATGGCCATCGTGCGGCGCGCGGCACGCGACCTGACCGGAGCCGACGGCGCGACGTTCGTCTTGCGCGACGGGGAGCTGTGCCATTACGCGGACGAAGACGCCATCGCACCTCTCTGGAAGGGACGCCGTTTTCCGATGACGAGTTGCATCAGCGGTTGGGCGATGTTGAACCGGCAGGCGGCGGTGATTGAAGACATCTACGCCGATCCACGCATTCCAGCGGACGCATATCGTCCCACATTCGTGAAGAGCCTGGTAATGGTGCCGATTCGGACGGCCGAACCCGTGGGCGCCATTGGGAACTACTGGGCGGCGCGCCGAAAGCCCCTCCCGGAGGAGGTGAAACTCCTGCAGGCGCTGGCAGACAGCACGTCCGTGGCCATGGAAAACGTGCAACTGTACGCAGGATTGGAACGCAAGGTGGCTGATCGCACCGCCCGTTTGCAGGCGCTCAATGAAGAGCTGGAAGCCTTTTCTTATTCCGTTTCGCACGACTTGCGCGCACCGTTGCGCCACATCGACGCCTACACACAGATTTTGCAGGAGGAAGCCGCCGGGACGTTAAGTGATGAAAGTCAAAGGCACCTTACCGTCATCAACGGGGCCGCCCGAAAGATGGGTTCGCTGATCGACGATTTGCTGACGTTCTCGCGCATGGGCCGCTCCGAGTTGAAACACGGCCGGGTCAACATGAACACCCTGGTGGAGGAAGTCCGACGCGAAATGGAGCGAGAAACGAAGGGGCGTGTCATCAAGTGGGACGTCGCCGATCTGCCGGAGATAAAGGGCGACCGGGCGATGCTCAAGCAGGTTTGGGTCAATCTGCTTTCCAACGCGGTCAAATACACGCGTGGTCGAGCGCGAGCGGAAATCCGAATCGGTGGACGCCCGCAGGAAACCGAAGCGGAGTTTTTCGTGCAGGACAATGGCGCGGGGTTCGACATGCAATACGCCGACAAACTGTTTGGGGTTTTCCAACGCCTGCACGGGGACGGAGAGTTCGAAGGCACCGGCATCGGATTGGCCAACGTGCGGCGGATAGTTGCGCGGCACGGCGGACGCACTTGGGCAGACGGGGAAGTGGACCGCGGGGCGACCTTCCACTTCGCACTGCCGGTTTCTCCGGCAACGTAATCGGCCGGCGATGCCGTCGAGCGAGCCGTAAGTCCGGGAGTTCCATCAAGGGGTCCGTTTCCGCCGAACCCGCGAACCGCAACCAGGACGCAAACACAACAACCCACTGGCGCAAATCGGAGTCGGTGGACGCTCACGAATAGAAATAACCCAGCTCCCGCAGCGACACATGGTCTTTCCGCCGCTCCGCCGTGGCACGACCGATGATGACATGATCGAGCACCTCGATCTTGAGCAACTGCCCGGCGCGAATCAGATCGCGTGTCACTTTGATATCCGCCTCGGACGGCGTCGGATCCCCGCTGGGGTGGTTGTGTTATGTGAAGCATCCGTTTATGTGGAGTTGAAAACGAAAACTTCGAGAACAGGCCGGTTTGATCTTTGTGATCGAGCCGGTTTTTTCACATAAATCCGTGCACGGATCGGGCGATTAGGGCGAGCGAACTGAACCG
>DATNDF010000162.1 GCA_035607015.1 Candidatus Angelobacter sp.
TGGGATACCTCATTGCCTCCGTCCACCATGACACCACCGACGGATTCGCTGCGCTAGCGTTGCTGTTCGTCTTTCTAGGTGCGCTCGCGAAAGTCGTGTTCGCCATCATTTTCGACCGACAGGTGACCTCGAATGGAACTACACAGACCATGACCCGATGCTCTTGCGGCTCGCTCAAGCTCTGGGCGCGTGACCCTGATGTTCCCGTTTCTTTCGACGAGAATTCCGATACTTACGTGCTGGAACTATCGCATGAATCTCATTTCAAGATGCCGTATTGTTTTATCTGTGGTGGACTAGGCGTTACAGGTGAGGGCAAAGGATTCTGTTCCTGCGGGCTGCTTGAACGATGGGCCACCGATTCCAAAGTGGCGGTCGAATTCGACGCGAAGTTTAACGAGTATCATGTGCTCTACGGCAAAGGCTGGCAGCTCATGCTTTACTATTGTCCGGGCTGCGGTGGACGATTGCCAAAATCGAAGCGTGGGGAGTTTTTTGAAAAACCGTCTGAAATGGAAGTTGACGAATTTCGGACAAAGTTGAAGAAACTGAAAACGATCGAAGAGGTAATCGCTGTTCTGGGCGCTTCGGAATCAGAATCCGGGCCGTCGAAGCACACCGCGATTCAAAAGGAACTTTACAAACTCAAGGATTCGAAGAGAACACTCTGGTTTTATCCGGCGGGGAAAACATTCATCATTTGCGTTCAGGAATTTGAAGACGGCGAGCTGGGGATTTCATTCACGGCAAGATCCAAAGAGCAGGCATGACAAAAGTGCTGGGTGACCAGGTCTTTAAGCGAGCCAACCGGGGCCGACGGAGAGGTAATGACGACAACAAAAAAATCCGGCAAACTGCGGTTTGCCGGATTTGAAAACGGAACCAAGAAACTCTAGCTCGCGAGGTCTTTCTTCACTCTCTCCTGCAACTGCGCACTGGCCGAATCGTCCAGTCCAACGCCGGTCCAGACGATCTTGTTGTTTCCCTCGGCGTAGTAGATGGTGCGGCTGACCCCTTCCACTTTGTACGCCTTGTCCCAATTCTTCTGCTTCGCGACCACGACCGGGAAGGTGATCCCATGTTTCTTTGCGGCGGCGTTGATCGCTTTGGCGTCCTTGGAGTCGATGACCTGAGCGAATACTCCCAGCTTGTTGAAGCTGGTCTGTAATTCCTGGAGTTTCTTCAGATCGGCCCAGAAATTTTCGTCCTTGAGCTTGCCGAAAGCGACCACCTTCGCGGCCTTGCCGGCGTAAGCGCAGACCTGGCAATACTCTTTGCCGTTCTCGACGTTCTTAATCTCGTAGGGCGTCAGGCTGTCGCCGGGCTTCAGGCCGGCGTGCGCGAAACCCGCCACCGACAAAGTGGCCAGTAATGTTGCGATTCGTTTCATAATCAATGTTGGTTTTTCAATTTGCGGACTGCTTCTAGTGACCGACAAAACAGGAATTAGTTCAATAAAAAACGAAATACCATTACTTCCCGATCGCCGTCAGGCGTTCCCGCGTCCTGAAAAACAGGGTTCCGTCTGAAATCGCTGGCGAGGCCATGCAGGTTTCGCCCAGCTTGTTGGTGGCGGTAACAGAGAACTTGCCGTCGGCGGGGACAACGAACACGTTTCCAAGTTCACTCGGGAAGAAGAGATGCCGACCATCTGACACCGGCGACGCCGTGAAACCTTCGCTGCCTGAGCCGAGACGTTCGCTATAGGAGATGGCGCCGGTCTTTGCGTCGAAGCAGGTCAGCACTCCGTTATCGAGACAACCGTAAACGTGGCCGGCGACCACGATGGGTGTTTGCATGTAAGTCCCTTGCCGCGCGTGCGCCCACGCGATGGCGGCGTTCGTCGCACCGGTTTCGGATGGCGTGATGTCGCCCCTGGCATCGAGTCGGATGGCCTGCATGGGGCGAAATTTTCCATGCCCGCTGGTGAAGTAAGCCAGGTCGTTAAGCACGACCGGCGTGGGTACCGGAATGTCGCCGCCTCCGTTGAGTTGCCAAACCTCCTTTCCGGTCGCGAAATCGTAACCGCCGTTGTGATGCCAGCCGTTCACGAGGATTTGAGTTTGTTCTCCTACCTTCGCCACGGTCGGTGTGCCCCAGGTCGGCACATCCTTGCGCGGTGTGCGCCAGAGTTCCTTGCCATCAGCGAGACCGAACACTGCGAGGAAAGAATTGGTTTGCACATCGCAAAGCACGACGACCTTGCCATCGTGAATGACGGGCGAACTGGCAAAGCCCCATTGTGCGCTGGGTACCTGGTAGTAACCGGCGTCCATCGGTCCCAGATCCTTTTTCCAAAGTAGTTGGCCGTCCATGTCGAAGCAAAACAGGCCTTCCGAACCGAAGAGAGCGACAATGCGCTTTCCGTCGGTAGCGGGCGTGGAGTTGCAGTGACTGGCCTTGGTGTGCCGCTTGACGCGAGGAACGGCCTCATAACCCGGTTTGTCGAAGACAATTTTGCCACTGGCCTTGTCCAGGGCGAGCAGCCGCCATTGGTGCTGCTCTTGGTCGTTGGCGGAAGCGATGTCGCCATAAAGTCCGACCTTGAGCTCGGCCTTACCGGGTCGCACGGCGGTGGTCACATAAACGCGATCCTTCCAGATAATCGGCGACGAGTGACCCAGTCCCGGGATCGTGGTCTGCCAGCGGACATTCTCGCCCTTCTCGATATCCCAATGCGTGGGCGCCGCTGCGGTGGCATCGACTCCGCCCGCCTGCGGCCCGCGGAATTGCGGCCAGTTTCCCGCGGAGAGATTCAACACAAAGCAAAATCCAAAGAGGACCGCGGCGATCTTCATGCTATTTGGCTCCTTTTACCCGCATCTTCAGGCCATAGACGTTTTTGCTGGCCGTGATGAAGAGCAGGTCGCGATCTCTGCCGCCGAAGGTGATGTTGGCGGTCCATGGTTCGGCGACGTCAATGTGCTCGATCTGTTTGCCCGAGTTATCGAAGACCGTCACGCCGTGGCCGGTCAGATAGACGTTGCCTTCGTTGTCGAGCGTCATACCGTCCGAGCCGAGTTCGCAGAACAATCGTTTGTTCGTCAGCGAACCATCCTCGTGGATGTCGTAAGCGTAGGTTTTGCTCGCGCCGATGTCCGCGACGTAGAGTGTTTTGCCGTCGGGGGTGCCGATGATGCCGTTGGGTTGTTTGAGGTCGGCGGTGACGCGCGCCGGCGTCGCGCGGTCTTTCGCGAGGAAATAAACGTGCTGTCCGTCCTGCTGCATCTTCGGGTCGCGTTTCCAATAGGATCGCGGATAAAGCGGGTCGGTGAAGTAAATACCGCCATCGGGACGAATCCAAAGATCGTTCGGGCCGTTGAGCAATTTCGCGTCGAATTCTTTCACCAGCACGGTCACTTTTTTGTCCAGCGCGATCGACCATAGTTCGTTTTTTTCATCGGCGCAGGCGATGAGGTTGCCGTCCTTGTCGAAGTAGGTGCCGTTGGAGCGGCCGGCCGGCTTCATCCAGTCAGAAACAGTGCCGTCCGCGGCGCTCCACTTCACAATGCGGTCGTTGGGTTGATCGGTGAAGAAGACATTGCCGTCCTTGTCGGCAGCCGGGCCTTCAGTAAAGGCGAATCCGCCCGCGAGCTTCTCCAGTTTCGCGCCGGGCGCGATGATTTTCGAATCGGCCGCATGAATGGAAATCATGGTTAGAAAACCGACGAGAACGAGAACGACGGGGGCATGGCGTGGCGCGTGCATGAGTCGAAGGTAATAAACGCGGCCTTCCGTGTCACGCACACACTCGGGCCTGCCATTCAATCCTGAATGAAGTAGCTGAGGTTTTCCAGTTCGATGGCGAGGTTCACGTTGTTGACGGTCACTTCCTCCGGCACTTGCAGGACGATGGGAGAGAAATTGAGGATGCCGGTGATGCCGGCCTCGACGAGTTGATTGGCGACTTCCTGCGCCACGACCGCGGGGACGGTGAGGATGGCCATCCGCACGGCGCGTTCGCGGACGAACCCCGGAAGTTTCTCCATGTCATAAATGGATTGCGTGACCGCCTTCTCGCGTTTCCGGTCCGCGTCAATGTCGAATGCCGCCACGATTTCAAATCCCTCCTGCTCAAATCCACGGTACGACAGGAGCGCCAGGCCGAGATTGCCGACGCCCACGAGAATGACCGGCTGGAGGCTGTTTGTGCCAAGCCGGTCGGTGATCATGCGGGCCAGTTGCTCGACATCGTATCCCAGCCCGCGCGTTCCGAACTGGCCGAAGTAGGTAAGATCCTTGCGAAGTTGCGTCGATTTAACCCCCGCGGCCGCGGCCAATGCGTCGCTCGAAACGGTGCGGATGGCGTTGGCCTTGAGGCGGTGCAGGCAGCGCAGGTAAACGGACAGGCGGTAAATCGCCTTGCGCGGGATTTCGGGGCGGCCGGTTTTTTTCACGTCGCCGCCGAGTTAAGCAACGAACGCGGCGGGAAGCAAGAATGGGGCGACGGGTTTGCGCCGTGTTGGCAAGAAGCGGGAGTCAATCCACGAACACCAGTTCGTTCGAAAGCAGAAGGACCTGTGCAAACTTCTCCCAGGGATCGAGCGGTTTGGGTGTGTCCCGCGGCCCGCCAAAATCGTCCTTCGCATCCCACGTTTTTGTCAACGCCGCGTAGGCGTCGGCAGTGGACGCGAACTGAATTTTCGGCGCCCAGGAAAAAGCATCGGAATCCGGGCCATTGCGGCAATCGACGACAAAGTCAATCGTGTCGCCACGCATTGCTTTGATTTTATCAACGACCGCCTGCTCTTTGCCATGATGAACCTTCCATTCGCCCAAAACGCCGAGTCGGCTTGAAACAACGCGCCCTTGCACACCGTCACCCTGTTCACTGTCATGCTTCAACGTTCCGCTGATGGAGACGGTGCCATCGTGCGGAACAATCCAACGGCGGATGACCACATGGTCCAGGTCGTTGCCGGGGTGTCCACCGGTCGCATTCAGCAACACCCACCCGATTTTTTCGTCGGGCAGTTTGTCACCGCCCTGCCAGGCCGATCCCGTGAAGTGGGGCAACCGGTGAAACTCCCGGACCCGCCCTTTGGATTCATCGAATGACCCGTACCCGTATTGCCAGGCGGGCGCATCCGGCGCCTCGGTGGGTTCTTTGGCCTGTCGTTCCACAAAGCGAAGCGCGAGTTTGAGTTCGTCGGGGTCGGGCGCACGCTGGTAGGCGGTCTGGTAGAGACGGCGGACTCTTTCCTCCGGTTGCGAACAGGATTTGATTTCCGCCCGTTCGGCGAGGCTTCGCGCCTGTTGAACGACAAAGGGGCTGTTCATAAGGAACAGCGCCTGTTGCGGAACCGTGGTGGCGAACCGCTGCGCACTTGTTGTGTCCGGGCTGGCAAAATCGAAAGTACGGAAGATGTTCGGCAGGTTCTGGCGCTCGACGAATCCGTAAACCGTGCGTCGCGGGGAGGACGGCTCGCTCACAATGTCCACCGCGTGCCCGCCTTCGGTGAAATCCAGTCTGTCGGAGACAGCCAGCAGCGAATCTCGGAGTTCCTCAAAGTCGAGCCGTTGGCGGTTCATTTTCCACAGAAGCCGGTTGTCAGGGTCGAGTTGGGCGTAGCGGCCCTCGATGTCACTGCTTTGTTGATATGTGTTTGAAAGCAGAATGAGCCGGTGCAGTTTCTTGAGCGACCAGCCTTCGTCCATCAGATAGGAGGCCAGATAGTCGAGCAACCTGGGATGGGTCGGCGGGTCCGATCGCAGCCCGAAATCACTCGGCGTTCGGACCAGTCCCGCGCCGAAATGATGCAGCCAGACACGGTTCACGATCACGCGCGCCGTGAGCGGGTTGTCCCGATTGGCGATGGCCCGAGCGAGTTCGAGCCGGCCGCTGCCGTGTTGAAACGGCCGCCGATCATTGCCGGCGATGACCGCCAGAAACTGTCTCGGCACTTCGGGGCCGGGATTGTTCGGATTGCCGCGCACGAAGACGTGCGGGTTGTAAGGAGTGGAATTGTCCACCAGCGTCATGGCCCTGGGTGGCGCGCCGGGGTGCGTGGCATCGAGTTCATCCACGTTCCGTTTCAACGCGCGGATTTTCTGCTGGGCCGGCGTGTCGAAGAGACGGTAAAGCTCGTCGTAGTTCAGGTGCAACGGTGATTCTTCACCGTACAGAATTTGTCGTAACCGCTCCTCGTTGGCGTCGGCAAGTGAGGATGGCGGAGGTGAACTCGTCGTCGCAACCAGCTCCCGCCATTGCTTGTCCGCTGCTGCGAAAAGTTTCCCGTAATGATCAGCTGCCTCCTTCAACGATTTTGGCGGGTCAGCGGAGAAGGCGCTGACGACCAGTGGATTCGGCGTTTTGGAGGAGTCAGCCTTGTCCGCGAACTGCGCCACGAGTTCCCTGGCCTTCATTTCGAACTCATTTTCCGGGAGGGCGGCGAAGGCAAACCACGGCGCGAGGACCGGATTGAATTCCTTCGACCACTTCTCCAGGCTTTCTCTCCACCGCCGGGTCACGTGCGGGTCCAGCTTCCGTTCGCGCACCAGCGCCTCGCGCTTTCCGTCATCCGTCAATCCGGCGGCGTCATGGACTGCGAGCAGGTAGTCGCCGACCCGCTCCCGCAGCTTCGTCAGGGTTTCATTTTCCTTGCCTTCACGAAAGGCGCTCAATTCGTCCTCGCGTTTCTTCCGTTCGGCCATGTATTCGTTGTATCGGGTCGGCAGCGACGCGGTTCCCAGGAGCGGCTTGTCGGAAGGTTCGTTGCAACTCGCGAACACGCCGTAGAGCGAATAATAGTCCTTCGTCGGGATTGGATCGTATTTGTGATCGTGGCAGCGGGCGCAAGTGACCGTCAGTCCCATCAAACCCCGCGACACGACGTCGATACGGTCGTCGATGATGTCCGGCTGATTGTTCAGGAAGCGGCGGCCGAGGGTGAGGAACCCCATTGCCGCGAGCGGTCGTTTGTCATCGCCGAGGTCGAGCCGGTCGGCGGCAAGCTGTTCGATGATGAAACGGTTGAAAGGAAGGTCTTCGTTGAACGCGCGAATGACATAATCGCGGTAAGTGTACGCGTAGGCGTAACGGCGCTCCTCCTCGAACACGTAACCCTTGGTGTCCGCGTAACGCGCCACGTCCAGCCAGTGCCTGCCCCAGCGTTCGCCGTAACGAGGTGAGCCGAGCAGTCGGTCCACGACCCTCGCGAATGCTTCGGGAGAATCGTCGGCGAGAAAATCTTCCACTTCCGCCGGCGTGGGCGGCAGACCGGTCAGGTCGTAGGTGACGCGCCGAATCAAGGTGCGTTTGTCCGCCCGGCGCGAGGGCGCCATCCCCCTGGCTTCGAGTTTCGCGAGAACGAAGGCGTCGATCGGATTCCGCACCCAGCGCTGGTTTTTCACGGCGGGTGGCGGCGGATGCTGGATTGGCTGAAACGCCCAATGGTTGCGCACCTTCTCGGGATCGGAAAGGGGCGGCCCGGTGTGGACGACGGAGCCTGCGCGCGGGTCGGGCGCGCCCATTTTGATCCATGCTTCGAGGTCGGCAATCTGTTCGTCCGAAAGCTTTCCGCCGTTCTTGCGCGGGGGCATTTGCAAATCTTCGTCGGCGTAGTGGACTGCCTTGATGAGGAGGCTCTTTTCCGGATCGCCGGGAACAATGGCCGGGCCCGTGTCGCCGCCCTTCAGCAATCCATCGCGCGTGTCCAGCAACAATCCGCCTTTGACTTTCTCCGAGTCCTTGCTGTGGCACTTGTAGCAATGCTCGATCAAGACCGGCCGGATCTTCTGTTCAAAAAACTCGATGCCTGCATGATCGGCCTCGGTGGAAGCTGCAAACGTGACAGCACTCCGGAGCAGCAAGGCCGTGGTCGCGATGAAGGAAAGATTCTGGGCGATGTTTTTGTTCACACGCGCTGGTAATGGACGCCGAAAATATGGCCTCAATTCACGAAAAGACCAGCCGGTTTTATCCGCAACCCGGTTGCAAGTGCGCTGTAGCGTCAAGAGGCTCGGGCCTCCGCGCAATGGAGAATCGCGACAGTCTGAAAATCTCAACCGGCAGAAGCGGCGTGAAGTGGACGGACTGTTTTTTTCAAAAGGCTCAACACCGCTCCGGCCGCCCGCCCGCTGGCGCCGGGTTCGCCCAGGGCTTTGTTCACCAGGGCCACCTTTGCCCTTATGGTCATTTGCCGCAGCGGATGGCTTAATATCTCGAGGGCGGCATCGGCGATGTTGGCGGCCGTCGCCGTGTGCTGGATGAATTCGGGAAAAACCTCCTCGCCCGCCAGCAGGTTTGGCATGGCGAGATGGTTTATGCTGACAAGCATTCGCGCAAGGGAGTAACTCGGCCAGGAGGCCTTGTAGAAAACCACGGCGGGAACGCCGAACAGGGCGCACTCCAGAACGACCGTGCCCGATTTCGCAACAGCCAGCGTGGCCTCCGTCAACGCCCGTTCCAGCCCGCCGACTTGAATTTCCAGATGAACCGGACTGGAACAGGTCCGGTCTCCGATTCGCTTCAGCTCTTCGTTCGGCCAGACGATTTTGAAACGGGCTTCCGGTTTCGCGCTCCGGATTCGTTCAGCCGCGTCCAGCAGCACCGGCAAATGACGTCGCACCTCGGCAGTGCGACTGCCAGGCAGAAGCAGTACCAATGGCGAAGTTGCCGAAATCTCCGGCTTACGGTCTTCGACTCGCGACTTTTGAAATCTGTCAATCACCGGATGCCCGACAAATTCCACGCGCACCTTTGGCTCGCGCGCCGCGTACCATTCCTTCTCGAATGGAAAAATGCTGAGCAACAGGTCGCAGTCGCGGGCGAGTTGATGGGCGCGGCCGGGGCGCGAAGCCCAGACCTGTGGCGACACGTACTGGACGATTCTCGGATCCCAGTTGTTGAACGCACCGCGTCGGGTGCGGATATGCTTTTTAACGGCATGCGCAAAGCGGCGGTTGAACCCCGAGAAATCAACGCAAATGATCACGTCCGGCTCGCGTTCAAGCGCGAGTTGAAGGAGCTGGTCAAAGATGCGCCTGAACACAGGATATTTCTTGAGCGCATCGAACAATCCGATGACGGAATGCCGCGTGAGGTCCACCGCCTGTTCCACGCCTGCTTCGGCCATCTTCGGGCCGCCCGCGCCGAAAAACTCCGGCGGAAACGGCATTGCCCGAAGCTCCGGGGACTGTTTCAGGGCGTTGACCAGTTCCGCGGCCAGTAAATCCCCGCTGGCCTCACCGGCGATGAGCATGAACGTTCTACCTGCCATCACTTTTTGCTAACGCTGTGGTCTCGGTAAACCATCTTGTGATTCCGCGGGTCGAAACCACTTGGAAGAATAGTGGCGGAGTCGTATTCAGCTCCATCAAAACTGGCTCCTTTCAAATTCGCGTTGCGGAAGTTCGCTCCTTGTAGCCTGGTCGACCCTCCTAAGTTATCCCGACCAAGATCAACGCCTTCCAAATTGGCATCTGTGAAGTCCGCTTCCTCCAAGTTTGCGCCGTTCAACTTCGCGAACCTCAAATCCGCCTTAATAAACGACGCGCGGAACGCGATGGCCCAATAGAGGTCGGCGTTGCGTAAATCAGCTTTGAGGAAGATCGCGTCAGAGCAACAGACGCCTTCCATTACGGCATTTTCAAATTGCGCATCGGACAAGTTCGCTCCATCAAAATCAACTCCGGTCAGCACAGACTCTGAAAAATCGGATCCAATTGCCGACTGGCCTTGCAAGCAAGCACCGCTCAGTTTCAGTCCACGAAGGCTCGCTCCTGATAATGGTCCATCGAACTCGCGCAGGACTCGACCTTTTGAAGTGACAATTCTCATGGGGAGATGAGCCTGTCAAACAGTCGGCGTCTGTGTTGCGGTCGAGCCGCTGGCCGTTTGAATCCGCCTTGTGATCTCAAACGCCAGATCCAGCGCGCGCTTGGCCGATTCGCCGCTGACCAGCGGTGTTTGATGTGCGCGCACGGATTCTATGAAGTGCTGCAGTTCAAGTTTGAGTGGCTCTTCTTTCCGGATCGGCACCGGCTCGCGCACAATCCGTTTGCCCCCGAACTCGCTCACTATGGCCGAATCCTTCGCTTTCAGCAGTTTCTTGAGCAGCGACGATTCCTCTTCGCCCTCGCGGGCAATACGATAGATGAATCCTTCCTGCGCCCGGTAATCGAGCGAGATGTAGCTTGTCATCGGGCCGGCACTGAAGACACGAATCTTGCGCATTTTTTCCGGGCTGACGCGGCTGACCGTGAGGTTGGCGACGCAGCCGTTGACGAAACGCAGCCGCGCGTTGGCGATGTCCTCTGATTTGCTGAGCACGGGGATGCCGACGGCATCCACGCTCGCGACCGGCGATTTCACAAAGGCAAGCACGACGTCCAGGTCGTGTATCATCAAATCAAGCACGACGCCGATGTCCGTGCTGCGCGCGGGGTAGGGAGAGAGCCGGTGCGTCTCGATGAAGCGCGGCTGGGTGGCCACCGATTCAAGGTAGTTGAAGACAGGATTGAACCGTTCGACGTGGCCGACCTGCAGGACGCAGCGGTGTTGTTGTGAAAGTTGCACCAGCTCGGCGGCCTGCGCGGCGTTGTCGGTCATCGGTTTTTCCACCAGCAGATGCTTGCCGTGGGAAAGCAGCGCCCGGGCAAGTTCGTAATGAGTGGTGGTGGGGGTGACGACGCTGAGCGCGTCGCTCGCGTTCGTCGCTTCGGATACGGACATGAACGCCCGCACGCGATATTTCTCCGCGATCTTCCGCGCGGTTTCCGGAACCACATCGTAAACGCCGGCAAGCTCGACCAGCCCGGCGGCATCGAGTTGCGCGTAGATCCGGGCGTGCTCCTTGCCGAGCGACCCAACTCCGAGCACGGCGACTTTGATCCGGGAATTATTTGCCGACCGATTTTCGATGTCCGTGCCAGGCACGGGGCGAGTCTGCCATTGTCCAGCGATGACTGACAACAGGCAACTCGCGCCACTTTCCACTTGGAAGCGTGAAGCCGGAGTACCTACATTCACGGCGTGCAAACCATCAGCTATCCCGCCGCGATACTTGGCGCTTACGCGCTCGGTTCGATTCCCACCGGTTATCTGGTGGCCCGGGCGAAGGGAGTTGATATCCGGAGCGTCGGGAGCGGAAACATCGGCGCGACGAACGTGTTCCGCATCCTTGGCAAACCGGCGGGGATTTTCGTCCTGGTGTTCGATGGATTGAAGGGTTTCGCGGCTTGCGCGTGGTTCTCCGATTGGATCATCAAATTCTTTTCAGTCTCGACGACCGATGAAGTGTATTTGCGCCTGGTCGCGGGGCTGGCCGTGGTGTTGGGCCACAACTACACCTGCTGGCTCAGGTTCAAAGGCGGCAAAGGCATAGCGACTTCCGCGGGCGTCCTGGCGGGGATCGTGCCGTGGGCGCTGCTGATCATTCTGAGTCTGTGGATTGTTCTGTTCGCGCTGACGCGCTACGTTTCGGTTGGCTCGCTCGCCGCGTCGTTCACCCTGCCATTTGCAACCTGGTTTACGACGAAGGACTGGAAGCTGACAATTGTCACCGGCGCAATGGGCGCGCTGGCCATTTACAAGCACAAAACCAACATCCGACGCCTGCTGGACGGAACCGAGAACCGCATCGGTCCAGGAAAGAAGGGATCATGAGAGTCACGGTCTTGGGCGCCGGCGCCTGGGGAACGGCGCTGGCAAAACTACTGCACGAAGCCAGACACAACGTGGTGTTGTGGGGACACAATCCGCTACACGTCGAACAGATTCGTCGCGCAGGCCGCAATGAACCCTACCTGCCGGGCGTCGAGTTGCCCCGCGACTGGCGGCTCGAAACGGACCTGGTGAGCGCCGTCCAGAACAGCGAATGCGTCGTCGTGGCCGTGCCTTCGGAGGCGTTCCGCGAGGTGACGCGCTGTCTCACCGATTATGACGGCATCGCAGTCAGCGTGACCAAAGGCATCGAGCACGGCAGCGGGATGACGATGTGCGGCATTCTTCACGAAAACGCCCCCCGGGCGCGGGTCGCCGCACTGTCCGGCCCGACGCTTGCCCTCGAAGTTGCGCGGGGCGTGCCGACCGCAATCGTCGCCGCAAGCGCGGACATTCAAACCGCCCCGAAGGTCCAGGAGTTGTTCCATCGCCCGGCGTTCCGCGTTTATACGAGCACAGACCTCCTGGGCGTCGAGTTGGGCGGGGCGTTGAAAAACGTCATCGCCATCGCTGCCGGTGTTTCGGACGGTCTGGGTTTCGGTGACAATTCCAAAGCCGCGTTGATTACGCGAGCCATCGTCGAGATACGCCGGCTGGGTGTCGTGTGCGGCGCGCAGGCGGAAACCTTTGCGGGTCTGAGCGGACTGGGGGATTTGACGGTGACTTGTTTTTCAAGGCTCAGCCGGAATCGTGGCTTCGGCGAGCGGCTCGGTCGCGGCGACCGGGTCGCCGATATCCTGTCATCGACGGTCAGTGTTGCTGAAGGCTATCCGACCGCGCAATCAGCCTGGCAGCTGGCGCACAAGCGGAGCGTCACCACTCCGATCATTGATGAGGTTTACGCGATGCTTTATGAAGGCAAGAATGTCGCGCGGGCCTTGCGGGATCTGACCGGCCGCGAATCGAAAGCGGAAGATTGACCCGATGCCGCGCCGCCAAGGCTCCCGCTACAGCGCCTCTTTGATGCACCTCGCCAGGTCCGTGTAGGACTCGACGGCTTTGAACTGCGGGAATTCCCTTTTCACGTTGTCCGGGGCGCGGAACAGCAAACCGGTGTTCGCTTCCTTCAACATTGCTGTATCATTGTACGAGTCGCCGGCGGCAATGACGTTGTAGTTCAAACCGCGCAGGGCGGCGACTGCCCTCCTTTTTTGGTCTGCGATCCGCAACCGGTAATTGACGATGCGGTCGTTGACGACTTCGAGCTTGTGGCACAACAGCGCCGGCCATTCGAGCTGCCGCAACAAGGGGCGCGCGAATTCCTCGAACGTGTCCGAGAGAATGATGACCTGCAGCGAGGCGCGCAATTCCCGAAGAAAATCGAGTGCGCCATCAAGAGGGCGCAACGAGCCGATGACTGCCTGAATATCGGAGAGTTTGAGCCCGCGCTGATCGAGGATATTGAGCCGCCATTTCATCAACTTGTCGTAGTCCGGCTCGTCACGCGTGGTGCGGCGGAGTTCGGGGACGCCGGTCTTTTCAGCGACAGCAATCCAGATTTCCGGCGTCAGCACGCCCTCCATGTCCAGGGTGACAATCGACTGTTCCACCGCGCGAGCTTTTCAGGAATTTCTTTGCCTGTCCAGCGGTGGCCGCCGTGGACAAAAACCCGTCGCGGGCAAAAATGCCCGCGACGGGTGGTTCCTCCCGCGATCTGCCCGTGTTCAATGACTACACATCGTAATAGAGGAAGAACTCGTAGGGGTGGGGGCGCAGGCGCAGGGCGTCGGCTTCCTTGCGTTTGTGGCTGACCCACATGTCCAGGAAGTCTTCGGTGAACACGTCGCCTTTCAACAGAAACGCGTGGTCTTTC
>DATNDF010000163.1 GCA_035607015.1 Candidatus Angelobacter sp.
GCTGGCGTGCCCACATCGGTAAACCCCTGACTGAACACCTGGTTGCCATAAGGATCGATCAACCGCCAGTAAGTGTTCGGCAAGCTGACCCGAGCGACCTGGTGGAAATAGAATTGATCCCCCGCCAGCGCGTTGAACTGATAAAAATCCGACTTGTTTGCCGGCACTAGGTTGTTCGTTACTACCGTGCCTGGCACAAGCAACGTCGCCTCGGCCAGGTTCACGAGCCGAAAGGCATAGTCATTGGTTAAGCCACCGGGGTCCTGAACCGTCAAAGTGTAATCGCCAGCCGGCAGAAACAGGTCGGGATCGCTGATGCTTTGCGCATCAGAACTCGAAAAAGACCGATTGAGCACGAGTGTGCCCGGCGATCCGATTAAAGACCATTGCAGTCCGGAAACGTTTGTCAGCGAGTCAAAGTAAAAGCGCGCATCGGCGTCAAGGCTGAAGGTAAACACATCACGCTCACCTGGAACGCTGATCGTCCCAGAAACAATATTCGTGATCGTGGTCTGCGCGAGGCAAAGGGAAAGTGACGCACTGGCGAGCGCAAGAACGACAAGAATTCGCAAAGACCGGAAGGTAGGAGCCGGTCCGTAGGTGTTTAGGGAGGGTACATTGGTTTTCATCTGAAAAAGTTTCAATAAATGCGATCGCTTGATCACAAAGGCGACACTCTCATTGAACGCCTCGATCGGGTTCAATTTGCTTTACGACGCCATTTGTAAGTCGGACATCTGGGTTTGTATTGTTTGATCCACCTTGTGCCGGGCCACTATCTCGCGATCTGTCGGCAAATCATTCACCTCCGGTTGGAGAACACCATTAGAAACTCGCTCAGCTCCAGTTGCATTCTTTGCTTCCAAGTTTGGAAGGACGGCGACAAGTAAACCGCCTCTTCCGCTGGCGTTCCGGCTGACCGCTAGTGCGATTCCGAGGGATGCACGTAACTGATGAGGCAACGCTGTTCATCCTGCGGCATCAGCCAAGATTAGGAGACTATCTCAATCGCGCCAACACACTTCGGGTCACCCGATACGCCAGCAATGTATTACGATCGGGATCCTATGCACACTCGTCGGAAAACAACAGCTAAATCCGACATCCAATTGGCATGGCCGCGTCGCTTTAGTGTTCGGGGCCAGGTGAGAATTTCATGCCGACATTGGCTCCACATACCCTTCCGAACACAGGCGAGGAACTCACTGGGAGCAGTGGCGGTCCGGAATCCACAACCGGCTTGAGCGCCATTCCTTGTCTGGTGCTTTAGATCCCGCTGATCCGCCCGGTAGAATCACCGAGTCGTTCGACGCCGCTTGCGCCCATTCGATCCGCCAGGCTGAGCAGAAGATTGCTCATCGGAGTGGACGAGAATTTTACAAAGCGGCCGGTGTTCAGCGTTCCGCCGCCGGCGCCCGCGAGAATGACCGGGAGGTTGACGTGGGTGTGGCGGTTGCCGTCGGCATTCCCACTGCCGTAAACAATCATCGAGTTGTGCAGCAGCGGTTTTCCATCGATATCTTTCGTCTGTTCCATTTTTTGAAGGAATCTTGCGAACTGCTTAATGTACCAAAGGTCGATCTCCGCCACTTTATCCATCATGTCCTGTTTGTTGCGATGATGCGTGAGGTAGTGGTGGCCTTCCGCGATGCCGATCTCGGTGAAAGGACGGTTGCTTCCCTCGTTGGCAAGCAGGAACGTGGCAATGCGCGTGGAATCGGTCTGGAATGCCAGAATCATCATGTCAAACATGATCTGGATGTATTCGTCGAAGTGTGCGGGAATCCCTGCCGGCGTTTCAACGGCCGGATCCGGCGCCGCGTCAAATTGTTCCGTTTTGCTGATGCGCTGCTCAATCTCCCGCACGCTGCTCAAATATTCTTCGAGTTTTTGTTTGTCGCGCGAGGTGAGCTGCCGTTGCAGATCTCGGGCGTCATCCAGCACAAAATCCAGAATCGACCGCTGCTCCTTCTGCCTGCGCAGCAAACTTTCCCTGCGCTCGCCGTGCGATCCGCCGCCGAAAAGCCGCTCGAACAAGAGGCGCGGATTTGGCTCGGGCGCCACCGGCTGGGTGGGCGAACGCCAGGCGAGGTTGTATTGATAAGCGCACGAATATCCGGAATCGCAGTTGCCGGATTTCCGCACTGCATCGCAGGTCAGTTCCACCGAAGGGAATCGCGTCAGGTGGCCCACCTGGTTGGCCACGACCTGGTCAATGGAGATGCCGGCATGGATGTCCGCTCCTGCCGTTTTCTTGACGCGAACTCCCGTGAGAAACGTTCCGCTGGCGCGGGCGTGGTCACCGGCGCCGTCCGGTCCGGGAGTGGCGTTGACGTGGTCCAGGCCTCCGAGGACCTGAATCTGATGCTTCACGGGAGCCAGCGGCTGCATGGTGCGGGCGAGCTCGAAGCCACTCCCTTCCCCGGTTGGCCACCAGGAGGACTGGATCGCGCCGTTGGGAAAATACACGAATGCCATCCGCCGCGGCGCGCTGATTGCGGATGTCGCCAAGTCCCCTCCCGTTTTCGCATCGGCGGCCAGAAGCCGGGCCGGGCGCAACGATTCAAGCGCCGGCAGGGCAAGACACGCGCCGAGACCGCGAAGAAAACGGCGGCGGGTGAGGGCCATGTAACGTTGCGCCGCGAGGGTTTGATTCAACGAGTGGACGGTTTTCATAGCTTTGATCGAGCCTGGACGCTTTACTTTTCAGGCCTGTTCGCAGTTTTATCGGTCGTTACGATAGCAGCACTGCGGCGCTTTTGAAAGGGCGAAGATTCCACAATTCCCATTAACAGCGCCGAGAAACGGCCATTCTCCTTTTCCAGCCGCTCAGCGATCCGGTCCACCGTTTCCACATCGCCATACTCCATGCCGCGTCCAAGTGCGTAGGTGAGCAACTTTCCGGTGAGGCAGGTGTAAAAATCGCGGCGGTGCTTTTCCTTCAGTATCTGCTTCAGCTCGCGAATACCGTTGAAGGTTTCGCCCGTGATCAAACGACCCGACGCCTCGATCGGTTGTCCTCGCTCCTTTTCGCGCCACATGCCGAGGGCGTTGAAATTCTCGAGGGCAAGGCCAAGGGGATCCATGCGGTTGTGACAGGAATTGCACAGCGGCTTGCTGCGATGCAGCTCGAGAACTTCACGCAGGGTCGGTTCGTGGTCTTTGAATTCCTTCTCCGATTGTTCCAACAAGGGAACGTCCGGTGGTGGTGGTGGTGGCGGCATCCCCAGAATGTTGTCCAGGACAAACAGGCCGCGTTTCACGGGAGACGTGCGCGTCGGGTTCGATGTGACCACAAGCACGGACCCCTGGGTGAGCAGCCCCCCGCGCGGGTTTCCCTCCGGCAGGGTGACGCGGCGCATCTCGCTCCCTTTCACGTCGGGGATTCCGTAATGTTTGGCCAGCCGCTCGTTGAGGAAGGTATAATCGCTGTCGATCAATTCCATGACGCTCCGGTCTTCACGTACGATATTGCGGAAAAACATCTGCGTTTCCTCCTGCATGGCGTGGCGAAGCGGTCCGTCCAGCTCGACCGCAGGCCGGTTGAAGCGCTGACGCCGCCGTTCCGCC
>DATNDF010000164.1 GCA_035607015.1 Candidatus Angelobacter sp.
GGCTCGGCAAGGCAGCGCTCGTGGCGGCGGCGTTCGACGAGCGCATCGCCATTGCAATCCCTCATCAGGCGGGGTGCGGCGGATCGGCGCCCAGTCGCGCGCGAATCGCCATCGGGAAACCCTTCAACACTCTGGACACGGCGCAAACCAAACCGCCGGAGACGGTCGCGGACATCAACGACAAGTTCCCGCACTGGTTCAATGCTCGATTCAAGGAATTCAACGCTCAGCCGGAACGTCTTCCCTTCGATCAGAATTGTCTGGTTGCGTTGTGCGCGCCGCGCCCGGTCCTGTTCACGAATGGCCGGGCGGACACTTGGATCAATCCAGCGGGCCAATTTGAGGTGATGCACGCGGCGGCGCCGGTTTACGATTTGCTCAATGCGGGCGATTTTACCGCAACGGAACTGCCGCCGGATGGAAAACTGATAGGCGGGGCACTCGGTTACTACCTCCGACCGGGAGGCCACTCACTGCTGCGCGAGGATTGGAAAGTGTTCCTCGATTTCGCCGACAAGCATTTCGGGGGACAACGGCCTCGTGATTCACAAGCGGCGGATGGCCCGATCATCATCGATCCGGATCACCCGCATTCATTTCGTCACCAGGGCGGCAGGCGTTTTTTCCCCATGGGCGACACTGCGTATTTCCTGATTGCGCAGCCGACCAACGTGATCGCTCACTACATCGATATCCGGCGGGCGCACAGGTTCAATTTCGTCAGAATGATGGCGATGGCGGACGGGTTCTGGCCGTTTGGAGGCTCGCCCAACAGCCCGGATTACACAGCGATCGACGAAAACGCCCTGATGAAGCTGGATTGGGTGTTTGATTACGCTGCGGCTCGGGGCATGAACATCGAACTGATTCTATGGGGATACGGAGTCGGGGGCGGCGAAGGGTTATGGGCCAGCGAAACGAATCAAAACTTCTGGGTTGATACGTTGGTCAATCGCTATCGCAGCAGGGCAAATTTGTTCATGTACACCATTGCCAACGAATTCGAGCGCTACCCGGACGGCAAATATGAATACAGCCCGGCCGATGTGGACTGGGCCATGAAAATAGCCACGCGTATTCACAGATTGGATGCCGTCCACCCGATCGGTTGTCATCCGTCCGTCTGGATCACCGATCAAGATCCCGTCGGTCCAAGGCCGTTCGCGCGATACGCTGGGTTCACGCAATGCCGGCCACAGGTCGTCTGGCCGTTGTGGAAGGGCAGCGACGTGAATCTGAACGTGACTCAGAATAATGAGGGAGTGCAGCCACGCACCTGGGGAAACCTCGACGGAGGTCGTCGCGGGCTGACTTATTATTCGACCAACTGGCAGGGAGCCGATTACCCGACACAGTGGACCGCGACGGGATGGGATTTCGAGGGCGCGGGATTGGAGGACTGCATCGCTGAAGACTGGGTTCACAGCAGCAAACCCGTTCTGAACACGGAGTTCGGCTATCAGTACGAGCCTGGTTACGAATCGAGTGACGGTTTCTCGACCCGTCAATTGCATCAACCGGCGACGGTGAGGAAGAAGGCTTGGAAGATCGCCACAGCAGGAGGGTATTTCGCGGCCGGTTTTGCGGGCACGGCCGTTTCACGCAACTTGACGCGGAACGACGTAGACAACTTCCGACCCGCTGCATTGGAAGTGCTCTACGATTTCTTCACCGCCAAGACCGAGTACTGGAAAATGGCGCCGCACCTGGAATGGGTTGCCTCGCATAACAGCCTGCTGGCAATCCCAGGCGCCGAGTACGTGGCTTATTTCCCGCGCGGCGGAACCAACTATATCAATCTGGCAGCGGGGAGCTATAGCGTGGAGTGGTTGCATCCTGAGACTGGCCGGTACTTCGAGGAGCAGAACCTGACCGTGGCAGAGGGCCGTCGAGACTTTGCTCCCCCGCGGCATCCAAGTGACGACTGGGTTTTGCACCTGCGCCGGAGGGATTAATTCTCAAGCGCCAGGTGGCGGCAGGATTTCCAGCCCGTATTTCTTTCCAATCTCAGTCACGCGCGGGATGTCCTGCTGTTGCTGCGGACTGAGCGCGCCGATTTCCTCGAAGAAGCCCTCGAAGCCGGCCGGCGTGATGACACACATGAGCCGGCCAGGCGTCTGGCCGAGGTAACGGTAGGTGTGTGGTATCCCGCGCGGCGCAAAAATCGTCGCGCCCTTTTTGGCTACGAACGTTTTTCCGCCCACGGTCCATTCGTATTCGCCTTCGAGGGTTTGAAATGTTTCGTCCTCGCGGTGATGGATGTGCGGTGGTGGACCGCCGCCCGGTACGTCGTGCGATTCGACCGCGCTCACCACGCCGCCGGTGTCTCGGCCGTGAATGCGAATGACCATCGGAATGCCAAGGACGTTCACCTTCTTGCCGCCGTCGTTTGGGATTTGGATTGCGTTCATGTAATGATGTCGAGTTCCCCGTAGAATTTTTATTTGTAAGCCACCGCCGCGCTGGACGGGCCGGAGAGGTGGATGACTTCGAAGCGTTTGAAACCGACTTCACTGCACCACTTCCGAAAATCCGCGCCGGAATAGTCGAACGCGTCGCCGAATTCGATGAGCATGTTTAGCGACATGAGCAACCCTTGCACATTCTCGCGCCGCTCGTCGTCAATGAGCGCTTCGATGGCCACCAATGCGCCGCCGGACGGCAACGCGTCGTAGGCCGCACGGATGAGGTGCATCTTTTTCTCCAGATTCCAGTCGTGCAGAATCATTCCCATCGTGATGACGTCGGCCTTGGGCAACGGGTCTTTGAAGAAATCACCCGCGGCCGTGCCGATGTGACCGCTCAATCCGGCGGCGGCGGTGTGCTTCTTCGCGATGGGTTCGACTGGCGGCAGATCAAAGCTCGTGCATTTGAGCTTCGGATGTCTCTTGGCCACTTCGATGCAGAGCAGACCGGTCGCTCCGCCGATGTCGCAGAGGGTCTTGTATTTCGAAAAATCGAACTTGTCGGCGAAGGCTTCAAAATTGATGCGAGAGAGGCCGGTCATCGCGCCCATGAACTGTTCGAGTTTGGGCAGGTCGGCGTAGAGTTCCTCGAAGAGGCCTTTCTGGCCGTGCTTCACTTCGTTCTGCGGTTTGCCGGTGCGGAGCGCTTCGGGCAGGTCGTGCCAGAACTTGAAGAGCCGCGCGTTGAGCATGACCAGGATGCCACCCACGTAACGCGGGCTTTTCTCATCGAGGAACAACGCGCCTTCGGGTGTGTTGAAGTATTTCGATTGCGGGCCATCGCCTTCGCGGCCGAGAAACTTCATCGCCACAAGCGCGTCAAAAAAATCCGGGATGCCGCGTGGATGTAACTTCAATTCCGCGCCCAGTTCCACGCCAGTGAGTCGGCGGTTGGCGAGTTTGCTGAACACTCCGAATTCGACAGCGGTCAGCAGAACCTTGGACGACCAGAACGAAAACGCGGTTTGGAGAATGGCGGAGGGATTTGGTGCCGATGTGGACATCCAAAAAGTGTGGCAGTGCGAAATCCTCCGGGCAAGTTCGCAATCGAGCGGCTCCTTCTCCGGTCCGCAACCGCACTGGAAACATAATGGGGTTGCGGGTCTTTGCAGACTGCAACCGGGCTCGAAAAAATCCATGCAATTTACGGCGGCGGCGATAACATATCTCCCGGCCATCAACCATGAATACTTTACGAGTTTCCCACGGGAAGCCTCGTCCAAGCCGACTGCATTGCGGAACAATCGCAACAATCCGCGCCGCCCTGTTGGTTCTTTGCCTGACCGAAGTTTTTTCGATCCTGGCGGAGAGCGGCAGACTGCTGAGCCGTTCCGAAATCGTGGTTTCCGACGATATGCTCGGAGCGTGGCAGGTGACGGCCGGATTCTCCAATACCGTTCAACGCGTGCGATTCTGGAAGTTCACCTACGAGAGCGATGGCCTGAAAGTTTGTGGATACATGGTGCCCGACGCCAGAGCAGTCCGCTGCCTTGTGTCATTGAGAATCGCGGCGGTGGTCATCGGCTCCGGCGAAGTTGAATTGGAAGAAGAAATCAGACTGCGCCCGGAGATGGAAACGAATGTCATCGCCGAGCTCGTACCAGGCTACGCAACCAGCAAGGCACGGGCGCTTCGGGCCAGGTCGGCGATTCACCGGTTCGAGAAGCTGGCGAAAGACACGCCCATCCTGCCGTTGGCGGGCACGGAGGATCGGCGCGTGAATCCGATGAACTTGTTGCGTGTGTCAGAGAAGCTTTATCAACAGCGCCATCCTTTCCGGCTCGTCATGTTCGAAGGCGGAGACCACGGGCTTTTGGAACACGGGAAAGAGCGGGACCGGATCGTTCTGGACTGGTTCAACAACCATCTTCGAGGCGCAAGCCGAGTCCGAGTCTCGACCCGCACGACGGCTGACAGCCTATGAAAGCGGACGAACTGAGGCCGGGAGCCCAATGTCTGATCGGCGTTTTCCTCCTGTTCTTTTCCGATGTTGTCGCTCCGGCGGCTGGCTGGACTCGTTTCCGCGGGCCCGATGGATCCGGAGTTTCCGACACGCGCGGGTTTCCGGGCACGTTCGGCCCCGGGACCAATCTTCTCTGGAGAGCGAAGGTGCCGGCCGGCAATTCCTCGCCGGTGGTCGCCAACGGACGGGTGATTCTTGCGGGTTATGAAGGCAGTCGCCGCACCCTCTCCTGCCTCGATGGCAACAGTGGCGCGCGGCTGTGGGAAAACTCCATCGAAGCAACACGGGTCGAACGCAAGACAGAGCCGAACGATCCGGCCTCATCCACACCGGTGACGGACGGCCGAAACGTTTATGTTTTATTTTCGGGGTTCGGATTGATCTCTTATTCGATGGACGGCGGGGAGCGATGGCGAACTCCACTCGAGCCGTTCAATCAACCGCGCGGCATGTCAAGCTCCCCGATACTCGCAGAGGATCTGATCGTTGTTCTCGCGGACCAGGTGACGGACTCTCATATCGCGGCGTTTGAAACCAGCACCGGCAAACTGAAGTGGCGCACGACGCGCCCGAATTTTGTCGGCGGCTATTCGACGCCGCTGGTTTCCCGCGGAGCCATCGTGGCATCCGGACCGCTCGAGTTGACCGCCTATGCGACCGCCACCGGACGGCGCCTATGGTCCGCGGGCCGGATGGGTGTTCTGCCCATAAGCAGCCCGGTTTGCGAAGGTGATCTTTTCTTCGTGAACAATGGAGCAGTACCGCCGTTCGAATCTCTCATCAAGGACATGAAAGCGGACCGCAACGGCGACGGCAGGCTGACGCCCGACGAGTTTCCGGACCCGTCCTTCAAGGAAGCGGTGCTCGCGATCGATCGCGCGTACGGAAACGGAGATGGCGCGGTTGACAAACAGGAGTGGGATGGCGCGTTGAAATTGATGCGGACGCTCAACGCGCTGGTGGCGATCCGCATGGATGGCGCGCAGCCAAAGGAACTTTGGCGAATGACGAGGAGCCTGCCCGAAGTGGCTTCACCGCTGCTTTACCGGGATATCCTCTACCTCCTGAGGGACGGTGGAATCCTGACCTCGGTCAATCCGCTGGATGGCTCCGTCTGGAAACAGGATCGCCTTCCCGGAGTGGCAGGCCGATTCTTCGCGAGCCTCGTGGCGGCCGACGGGAAATTGTTCGCCGCGAGCGAGAGTGGAAAAGTTGCGGTGGTCAAGGCGGGACGCGAATGGCAACTGCTGGCTGTGAATGATCTCGGCGAAGCTTGTTACGCAACGCCCGCCCTGGCCGAAGGCAGGATCTTCGTCCGAACCAAAAACACCATCTTCACTTTCTCCGCCAGATGATATCTCGGAGCGGAACCGGGCGCCCGTCGTTCTGTCTCCGCCGGGTCATCCTCCAACCGCCTGCTCGACCGCGACGCGCTTGCGGTCATTCGTTTCTCCGCGAGCGGAGGCGCAATCAAGCACGGCGACAAAGGAAAACGCCCTCCTCGCCGGACCCGGTGATCCATTCGTCCGATACCTTCAAGCCGTGCGCGGCGAGGTTCGCGCGGACCAGTTCCGGCGTGTAGCGATACGAAAAAAAAAGCTGGATTGTGTCGCCGTTGGCAAAACAGAAGCGTTCTTCTTCGACGACGAATTCCCTTGCGTGACTGAAGTGAAACCGGGCCAAAACGCGTTTCAGCCCGCCCTCTGCCGGACTCGTTTCGATGGAAAATCGCAGTTCGCCATCGCCACGCTCCACACCGAGATCGAGTAAAAACGTCAACAACCAGTCCCGCGTGAGCGGGTTGTCATACTGGGGCAGAATTTTTTCAACTCCCGTCGCGTAGTCGGGTCCGGGCGCCAGATTCGCGCTGAAAAGCAGCGTGTCCTCCGGTCGGGTGAGCGCGGAAAGTTTCGGTAGAATGGCCTCCGGCTCGAAGTTTGGAATCATGCCGAAGAAAGTGAAAACCCGTCCGGCCTGCAGCGCGTGGTGCCCGGCGAGGATGCCCGCGGGATTGGCGGTCGAAATTAGATCCCACACGAGCGGGAAGCAGTTCTCTTCCGCAACCACCTGCAGCGCCGTCCGCCGGGCTGCAAGTGCCATGGCCACACTCACGTCTGAGGGGGTGTAAAATACTTCCCCGCCTCGCGCGTGGAGTTGTTTCAGCAGACGCGTATCTTTTTGTCCACCGCCGCAACCGAGGCCGATTACGTGAACGGGGAAGGTGGACGTCTGTTTCGCCACCGCCGCGAAGGCACGGTCATAAGCCGCGGCGCAATCCGCATCCTCCCGCGAGGGCGAGCAGGCCTGGTGCAAGGCGAGCCACTGGTTTGTCTGCTTGACGCTGTCGTAATGAAACTTGTGATTCACACGCCGAGTGCGCAGCGATTCCAGCAGATCGCGCCGGACATTTTCCGGCGACTGGCTGGCGTGAATGGCGACGTTGACAAGGGACGACATGTCCTGCTTGTCGCCGATTCTGAAGACCGAGGCAAGCTCCGGCGCCCATTGGCCCGCACAGTAGATGCAATCAGTGATGTGCCTGTCGCGCTCCGTCCATCCGTTCCCTGCCGATGATCGTCCCCGCCCGACCCGGTCGATGAATTTCCGCCCGTTTCACAGCAAGGTTTCATCCTGAAGAAACGGGGAATGAAAGAACCGGATTTTAGCTTGGGGATTGCGGCAATTTCATCAAGACTGTAAACCAAAACCAATGGCGTCGGATCAATCGAGGCGAATTACGCTCGGCGACATCGGCAAAGAACCGTTCCGCCTTTTCTTTCCCGCAGGGGTCCTGGCAGGGATCGTCGGGGTCAGTCTGTGGCCGCTTCACTTTGGCGGACTTATCAGTCTCTACCCGGGACAGGCGCATGCGCGCCTCATGGCCTGCGGGCTTTTCGGTGGATTTATTCTTGGATTTCTGGGAACAGCCATGCCGCGCATGTTGTCAGCGCCGCCGCTTGGGCCAGGAAATGTTCTCCTGCTTCTGGCGTTGCATCTTTCCATGGTGGTGAGTTTCGCGACCCAGCACGTTGGGCTGGGCGACCGGCTTTTTCTCGTCTTGCTCGGTCTGTTCGTCGTCCTGATGTTCAGGCGGGCAAGGCATCGCAGGGATATGCCGCCACCCGGATTTGTGCTGGTCGGTCTGGCTTTCCTGTGCGTGTTCGCAGGAACTTTGCTCGCCGTGTTCCAACCCGGGCAGGATGAGGCGGGCGCATACTGGGTCAGTCTGCAACGGTTGTTGTGTTATCAGGGATTCGTTCTTCTCCCCATCCTTGGGATTGGCCCGTTTATTCTCCCGCGATTTTTTGAACTGCCCAGCGCGCACGATTTTCCCGAAAGCCTGGTGCCTGCGGCCGCGTGGAAGAAGAAGGCGGCGCTGGCCCTGGGCGCCGGAGTTTTGATCGTAGCTTCATTTTTTATCGAGGTGGAAGGATGGTTCCGCACGGCGCACGCGGTCCGTTTTGCGACGATTCTGGTTTATCTGGCGCTTGAATTTCCGTTTCACCGGGCGCCCAGGTTCAGCAACGCGCTGGGTGCCTGCCTGCGGATCGCCTTTGCGGCTTTGGCCGGTGGATTCATAGCCATCGCCTTGTGGCCGGGCTTTCGGGTCAGCCTGTTGCACCTGACTTTGATCGGGGGTTTTGCGGTGGTCACATTCACGGTGGCCACGCGCGTCGTGTTCGGACATAGCGGCAATCTGGAAAAGTTGCGCGGGCGGAACGCGTGGATGCAGATCGCGGTGGCCCTGATGCTGTTGGGGATGGCGACGCGCATCAGCGGAGACTTCTGGCCCAAAATCATGATTTCGCACTACACGTTCGGCGCGATCCTCTGGATCATCGGCGTGCTGCTCTGGTCCTGTTTTGTGCTGCCCAAAGTGTCGCAGGTTGACAACGAATGAACCGGGGCTCGTTCATGGAACCGCACTCCCCATTGATTACCATACACCGGCGGGCCGGCTGGACGATCGTGTTGATGTTGCTGGCGGCAATCGGGTTCTTTGTCGCCGGCATCTTTCTGCCATTCACCTCCGTGACCAAGCTGTGGTTGTTTGAGAACCAAATCTCCGTTTATCGGGGTCTCATCATCCTCTGGGGCGAGGGCGAACTGTTTTTGTTTTTGATCCTCTTTGTGTTCACCCTCTGTTTCCCGCTCGTGAAAATCAACGCCCTGCTGGCGCTCTGGCTTTATCCTGGGCTGACCGCCGAGCAGGCGCGGACGTTCTACAAGTTCGTGGCGAACATGGGCAAATGGTCCATGCTCGATGTGTTTGTCGTCGCGATTCTCGTGCTGACCGTGAAATCCGGAGGCGTGGCGAGCATCAATGTGGAAAGCGGCTTTTTTCTGTTTTTCGTTTCCGTCCTGTTGACGCAATTCGCGTCGATGTGGACCGGCAGAATCGCCTCGCGGCTGGAGAAATAGGCGGCGACAGACCGCACGAATCCCTTCGACCGCGGCTCCCCGCCACTGCGTCCGTTCCTCAGATGCGCCAGCGACGAACCCGACGTCTCCCGGGTTGCAGAGCTGCTTCGATTCGCAGGGCCGCGTTCCTCATTTTGGCGGGGCTTCACAGACGGCTTCGAGGGCGTTGCAATGGCGCGTGGTCGCGGGGATGCCGAGCTGTCCCGAACATGTTTGTTCATTCGTCGTATCCATGACAGAACGAAAACATCACGAGAAAGGCAAAACATGAGCAAAGCGAAGAAGACCACCGCCGCCAGCATCATCTGGTTCGAGATTCCGGCGGACAAGCCGGAGCGCGCAAAAAAATTTTACGGCAGGCTGTTTGGCTGGAAGATCAACCCGTTTCCCGGTGCGTCCGCCCCCGTCGGGGATTACTGGCACATTGACACCGGCGGTGCGGACGCCTCCCCGGACGGCGGATTGATGAAGCGCGTGCACCCCGGCCAGACCATCACCAGTTACGTCAACGTGCCTTCAGTGACGCGGTTCATGGCGAAGGTTGAAAAACTGGGCGGCCGCGTCTGCCGGCCCAAAACAGCCGTTCCGGGCATGGGCTACTTTGCCATCTGCCAGGACACGGAAAACAACACATTCGCCCTTTGGGAAATCAACGACCGCGCAAAGTAAAAGTTGCCAGACCGCGCTGCCTCTTGGTTCAATCGGTTTCAATCAAAAACCCATGAGCAATCCGTCTGCACCTGTTTCGAAAAAAATGCGCTGGGCCGGGCGAATCATGAGCGCCTTGTCCGCGCTGATGCTGCTCGCGAGCGCTGTCATGAAATTCATGAAGCCGGCGCCGGTCTTGGAAACCGGGTTTTGATTGAGCGGACGGATGGCCTCGATTAGATTGGCCGGAGCGTTCACGGCAGTTTTTTGTGGAGCCGGCCTGAACGCGGCGGCTGGTCTACCGTGGACATGAAGCGAAATCAAAATCGGCAACCCGGATCATGAGCGAGAGCACCGGCAAACCTTCTCCGGCTGCCGATGCCGAAACGCCCGGTGGCAAACCGGTGGCGGAAGTTTCCCGCAAAGAAGCGGCGCTGACGTTCCTGCGTAAGGCATCGTCGGGCCGGGCGCGCGAGGCATTTCAAACGCACGTCGCTCCGGGCTTCCGACATCACAATCCGTTCCTCAAGGGCGAT
Organism: Candidatus Angelobacter sp.; assembly: GCA_035607015.1. Taxonomy (NCBI): domain Bacteria; kingdom Pseudomonadati; phylum Acidobacteriota; class Terriglobia; genus Candidatus Angelobacter; species Candidatus Angelobacter sp. The sequence continues at coordinate 10,035 of DATNDF010000164.1, forward strand.
GCCGATTCGCTGATGATCGCGATGGAGGAAAACGCGGCGAAAAATCCCGACAAGGTGCTGGAAGTCCAGCGCGCGCTCGAAGACGCTGACTGGGTGGCGGTTCATTCGCGCGTGCGACAGAAACCGGGCGAGCCGGGCGCGGCCGTGGTCCACATCTTCAAATTCCAGGGCAACCGCATCGTCGAACTATGGGACCTGGGCCAGCCTGTGCTGGAAAATTCTCCGAATGAAAACGGCATGTTCTGACGGGCACGACGGGCTGCTGCGAGCTTGATTGCATGAAACAGGACACCAGCAGATTCGATGCGAAGGGCGGGCTGAAGAGCGGTGTGTTCAAGCAGCATTACAAGGATGGCTCGCTGGCAAGCGCCGGCAAATATCTCAGGGGGGAGAAATCCGGTGTCTGGAGGTATTATCTGCGGAACGGACAGTTGCGGGCGGTGGGCAGATTCGCCGGCGGCAAGATGACCGGCGAATGGAAATGGTATCGTGAGACGGGAAAGTTGATGCAGACCGGTTCATTCGTGGCGGAAAAGAAATCCGGCGTCTGGAAACGTTACCGACCGAGCGGCGCGCTGTACGACGAGGGCAGATTTGCCGACAACCGGAAAATCGGCGAGTGGCGCGTGTATGATGTCCATGGCAGGCTGATTAAAACCACCTGCCATCGGGCGAAGAAATGAGTAATGAGATAATAAGTGCCGCCGGTTTGAGCGCGGAGTGTTCGCGTCTTGGTTGCGTGGAATACATTTATGCATCGAGGCGGCGCGGCTTGATCGCGTTGATGAAACCATGAAGGTCAACCCATGAAAGGAGCGAAAACCATGTCCGCCTGGTTCTATTATGCCGTCGGCGCGGCCGTGCTCTACGGCCTGCATCAAATCTTCACGAAACTCGCTGCTGAAAGAATCAGTGACGGCCTCGGCGGTTTTGTTGTCGAAGCCACGGCGGCGCTCACGATCCTGTTCTACCTTGCCTGCCTGCGCTTCGGAGGGGCGTGGAATCAAACCGCATCCGCACCCGGAGCATTCTGGTCGGTGATGACAGGCATTTGTGTGGGCGCAGGGACGATTCTTTTCTTCCTCCTGTTTCAGAAGGGCGGGCCGCTGTCCGCCGTGCCGATGATTCTTGCCGGCGGCGCGGCACTGATGGCCGTGGCCGGCATCCTGTTCTTCAAAGAACCCGCCAGTGCGCCGCGCCTCCTCGGGATAGCGCTGGCGCTCGCCGGCCTTTTCCTTCTTCGATTACCGGCCGGCAACTGACGCAACCGCGCAGTGGTTATGGCGAAGGGAGTTTGGATCGGGTTTGCGGACGGTTTCGGTTGAAAACCTTGCCGGGTTCGCCGACAGTTCCTGCAAGTCGTCTCGAAGACGCCCGCTCATTCGCCGCATTATTGACCGCGCGAAACGCGCAACCCGCAACAGCATGGCAGCCGACACTCAGCCCACGCTCGGAAACGGCAAGGTCTGTTACGTTGAGATTCCGGCCCTCGACATCCATCGCTCGGCAACTTTTTACAAGGAAGTTTTCGACTGGCAGATCAGAACGCGCGGCGACGGCAGCGTGGCGTTTGACGACGCAGCCGGTGGAGTGAGCGGCACGTGGGTCGTTGGCCGCAAGCCGATGACGGAAGCCGGCCTGCTGATCTATATCATGGTGGACAGCGTGGCCGTCACGACGGAGGCCGTCGTCGCCGGCGGCGGCAGGATTGTGCAATCGATCGGCGGGGACGCGCCTGAAATCACGGCGAGGTTCACGGATCCCGCGGGCAACGTGATCGGGCTGTACCAGCAACCGCCGGGCGAGGGTTCACCTGACCGGAAGATTGTCAGCACACGTGTCGTCAATGCACGGCGCGACGTTGTCTGGAAGGCGTGGACCGATCCCGGGCATCTGGCGCGGTGGTGGGGGCCGAAAGGATTTACCAACATGTTTCAAGAATTCGATCCGAAGCCGGGCGGGCACTGGCGTTACGTCATGCGCGGACCGGACGGCAGGGAGTACAAGAACCACACCGTTTTTCTGAACCTCGCGAAGCCGGAGCGGATTGTTCTGGAGCACATTTCGGGTCCGCAATTTCTGGTGCTGGTCATCCTCGATGAACAAGAGGACCGGACGAGGATCACTTTCCGCCAGACCTTCAGGTCGGCGGCGGATTGCGGGCAGTGGAAGCCGATCTGTGTTCCCGCGAACGAACAAAACCTGGACCGGCTTGAATCCGAATTAAAAAAGATGTCCTGAATGCGGCGGCACGTTCGTTGAACAGATGAAAACAGAAAAACTGACTGAGAATCATGAACACGACAAAAGGCAACCGCTTCGTTCAACCTTATCTTTTCTTCAACGGCCGTTGCGAAGAAGCCGTCGAATTCTATCGGAAGGCCCTCGGGGCCGAGGTGGAGATGATGATGCGTTTCAAGGACAGTCCCGAACCGCCGAAGCCCGACATGGTCCCGCCCGGTTTCGAGAATAAAATCATGCATGCGAGCTTCCGTGTCGGCGACACCACGCTCATGGCCTCGGACGGCTGCTCGGCGGAAAAGGCCGCCTTCGAAGGCTTTTCCCTCTCGCTCGCGGTGGCGACTGAAGCCGAAGTGGATCGCGTCTTTGCGGCTCTGGCGAACGGCGGCCAGGTGCGGATGGCGCCGGCGAAAACCTTCTGGTCGCCCCGCTTCAGCATGGTAGAAGACCGCTTCGGTGTGGGTTGGATGATTACCGTGAAGTCTTGAGCCAGGAACCCGCACGGAGGCCGCATTGTTTCGTTCCACCATCAAATCAGCCCCTTCACCTGAAATGAACATGACCACACCCGCTCATCCGATGAAGCAATCCGCCGTCAGACCCTTCAGCATCGCCCAAACCTTCGATGCGCCGCTTGATCTCGTGTGGAAAGCGTGGACCGAACGCACGCGCCTGATGCAATGGTTCGGGCCGAAAGGCTTCAAGATGCCCGCCGCCAAACTGGATTTTCGTCCGGGTGGTACTTTTCACTATTGCCTGGAGTCCCCCGACGGGAGGGAAATGTGGGGCAAATTTGTGTATCTGGAAATCGTCGCGCCCGAGCGGATCGTCCTGGTCAATTCCTTCTCGGACGAGGATGGAAATCTTACACGACATCCATTCAGTCCGACGTGGCCGCAGGAAATGCTGTCCACCAGCACATTCACCGGGCGGGACGGCAGAACGGAGTTGACCATTGAGTGGTCTCCGCTCGACCCAACGGAAGAGGAGCGCAGGACGTTCGATTCCTCACACGAAGGAATGAAGCGGGGCTGGAGTGGAACGTTCGAACAACTTGCCGCCTACCTGGCGAAGGCCGGGGCTTGAAAACGGAATCAAGTCCACCGAGAATTTGTCAGACAATGTCCTGAACCGCGGTGTCCGGTCGTCGAAGAAATGGCGCATGAAACGGAAATCTATGATCTCAAACATCCTCATCGCTCTCGCGGTTGTCGTTTTATTATTCGTCATCGTCGTTGCCACGCGGCCGGCCGATTTTCGCGTCACGCGGTCGGCGACGATCTCCGCTCCTGCGGAGGCCGTGTTCGCCCAGGTGAACGACCTTCGCAAATGGGGGGCGTGGTCACCGTGGGAAAAAATCGATCCAGCACTCCGACGGACCTTCGAAGGTCCGTCGGCAGGAATCGGCGCCATTTACCGCTGGGTTGGCAATAAGAAGGTCGGCGAAGGGAGCATGACCATCACCGAGAGCCGGCCGGGTGAGCTGGTCCGGTTCAAACTGGAATTTCTCAGGCCGTTCAAGGCAACCAACACGGCGGAGTTTACCTTCAAACAGCAGGGCAATCAAACCGTCGTGACGTGGGGCATATTCGGGGAAAACAATTTCATGAGCAAGGCGGTCGGCCTGTTCATGAACATGGACAAAATGGTCGGCGGCCAGCTCGAACAAGGGCTGGCGCAGATGAAATCGGTGGCCGAAGCGGCGGGTAAAAGTTAGCTTCGGGATGGAGTCTGTCCTCGGGACGCCGCATTTTTCGTCGTATGATTGAACGAACGGAACGATCAACCAACAGAGAACAGGAAAAGTCATGAGCGCACAAAACAATAATGGATACATGCTGATATTCCGCGGCACGGACTGGTACAAGGACCTTTCGCCGGAACAGACGCAACAGGTCGCCGATCACTGGATGGCGTGGTTCAACCGGTTGAAAGACGAGGGCAAGGCCATCGCCGGAAACCCGCTGGAACGCGAAGGCAGGATTGTTTCGGGAAAGAACGGGCGTGTGGTGTCGGACGGACCCTTTGCCGAATCCAAGGAAACGATCGGCGGTTATTTTCTGCTGAGGGTGAAAACGCTCGACGAGGCGGTGGCCGTCGCGCAACAGTGTCCGGGCCTGCCGTATGGCATCCGTGTGGAGGTGAGGCCCGTGGCGGGTGAATGCCCGCTTGTCGAGGAGGCTTGCGCCGAGGCGCAGCTCGCCCGGGCGTGAGCAGTTAAAAGAAACTCGCAGGACGAAAATGCAGATCAGTCCGACCCGCGGCGGATGCGCTCCGGCCGGGGCAAACCATGAAACCCGGGCGCGTCATTGTATGCCGCCGGGCGGACCAAGCGCGGTAAAAACTGAGAAATCGCACAACGACCATGAGCAAGATACGAGTTTTGGTGGGCACAAAGAAGGGCGCGTTCATCCTGACAGCGGATGGCAAGCGCCAGAATTGGGACGTCAGCGGGCCGCACTTCGCGGGCTGGGAGATGTATCACCTCAAAGGCTCGCCGGTTGAACCGAACCGCATTTACGCGTCGCAGACCAGCGGCTGGTTCGGTCAGATCATCCAGCGGTCGGATGACGGCGGAAAAACGTGGAGTCCGCCCGGAACCAAGCCGGAAGATTTGATGGGTCCGGATGGAATGCCCAAAGGTCAGAGCAACATGTTCCTCTACGAGGGCGAGGTCGGCACGCACAAGTTTTACGACGGATCGCAGCATCCGTGGGAGTTCAAACGCATCTGGCACATCGAGCCGTCGCTTACCGATCCGGATACCGCGTTTGCCGGCGCGGAAGACGCCGCGATTTTCAAAACCACAGACGGCGGAAAAACATGGAAGGAGCTTTCCGGATTGCGTCGTGCCAAGGGGCATCTCTGGCAGCCGGGCGCGGGCGGCATGGCCGTGCACACGATTATTCTCGACCCGAAGAACGCGAACCGGATTTTCATCGCCATCTCGGCGGCGGGTGCGTTTCGCACGGATGACGGCGGCAAAACATGGCGGCCCGTCAATCGCGGCCTGAAGTCGAAATACGAACTTCCCGACCCGGATGCCGAAGTCGGCCACTGCGTCCATCGCATCGCCATGCACCCGTCGCGTCCGGACGTGTTGTTCATGCAGAAGCACTGGGATGTGCTCCGCACCGACAACGCAGGAGAGCAGTGGCGCGAGGTCAGCGGGAATCTGCCGACCGATTTCGGTTTTCCCATCGACGTCCACGCGCACGAACCGGAGACAATTTTTGTCGTTCCGATCAAAAGTGACTCCGAGCATTTCCCGCCCGATGGAAAACTGCGCGTTTATCGCAGCCGGTCGGGCGGCAACGAATGGGAAGCGCTCACAAAAGGCCTTCCGCAGAAGGATTGCTACGTCAATGTGTTGCGCGACGCCATGGCGGTTGACTCGCTGGAAAAGTGCGGGGTGTACTTTGGGACGACGGGCGGACAGGTTTATTGCTCGGCGGACAGCGGCGATACCTGGAATCCAATCGTGCGCGACCTTCCCGCCGTCTTTTCGGTGGAGGTGCAAACTCTGCCATGATTCGTGTGGTGCTTCCATTCCACCTGCGCAACCTCGCGCGCGTGGACGGCGAAGTGCAGCTCAACGTGGCGGGTCCGGTCACCGTGGGAACCATTCTCGATGCGCTCGAGGCGCGCTATCCCGTGTTGTGCGGAACGATCCGCGATCACGGCACGTTAAAGCGCCGGCCATTCATCAGATTCTTCGCCTGCAAGGAGGATTTGTCTCTTGAACCGCCCGACACTCGGTTGCCCGACGAGGTGGTCAGCGGTGCCGAGCCGTTTTTGGTCGTGGGGGCGATGGCGGGAGGCTGACGCCGGCGAATTGAGCGCCCGGGTGGTCTCCGCTGCTCTTCCTTGAAGGAATCGAAATTTCGTGCGCCAATTCCGTCCGTGTTCGCGGCCTGTGAAATTTGCATTCTGGCGGGGGGCCGAAGCTCGCGGATGGGCGCGGATAAATCCCGTCTGCGCCTGGGCCGGCGGACGTTATTAGGCCACGTGCGCGCCGCCGCGAATGCCACCGGACTGAAGGCGCGCGTCATCCGGTCGGACGTGGTACCGCAGTGCGGTCCATTGGGTGGCGTTTTCTCGGCGCTGGCGACGAGCCGCGCCGAGACGATACTTTTTCTTTCATGCGACATGCCCTTCGTCTCGCCGGAGTTGCTGAAGATGCTTGGCCTCCGATTGAAGCCAGGGATGGCGGCGTTGTTCACCGAGGAGGAAGGCCAAATTGGATTTCCGTTTTTAATCCGGAGGGAGGTATTGCCGGTTGTGGAGCGGCAGTTGAGCGCCCGACGGCCGTCGTTGCGCGGACTGGCGGACGCGCTCGACGCCCGAACCTTTCGCGTCACGCGATCCCGGAAGCACGAGTTGTTCAATGTCAACACGCCCGGGGATTTGAAGATTGCGCGCGACTGCTGGCATGGACTGGCGCGCCGGGCTTGAAGCGTGAACGGTCCAAACCCTGCTTGTCACGCCACGGCGTCGCGCGTATGGTCGACCTATGTTAAATCGGTATGTTCCCGCCCTTCTGCTTTCGTCCGCCAGCTTCTGGCTCGCATCGGCCGACACACTCCAGTTGAAGGACAAGGCGGCCATCACGGGAAAAATCCTCGCCCGGAAACACGATCAGATCGCCATCGACGTGGGCTACACGGTGCTGGTGGTCCCACGCAACCAGATTGAGAAAATCATCGAAGGGGAAGGCACAGGACGCGCCGGCAAAAAGACACCCGTGGCGGTCGTCGCGCCCGCGCCGGAAGCGAAACCGGGACTCTACCAATCTCCAGGTGTCGCCCCTCCGGAACGCTCGGTGCGCGAACTGGTCAGTCAGTATGGCGAGGCCGTGGTGCAGGTCCGGACACCTGGCGGACTTGGTTCCGGATTCTTCCTCAACGAAGACGGCTATCTCATCACGAATTTTCACGTCATCGAAAACGAGACGCAAATTTCTGTGGAAGTCTATCATCAGAAGGGCGGCCAGCTGGAACGCAAGAGCTACAAACAGGTCAAAATCATCGCGATCAACAAATTCGCCGATCTGGCCTTGTTGAGAATAGAGGACAAGGACGCGCCCAGGTTTGCGAAGGTGTTGCTGGGCGATTCGGATGCGCTCTCCGTCGGCGAGCGCGTGTTTGCGATTGGCAGTCCCCTCGGTCTCGAGCGCACCGTCACAGAGGGCATCGTGAGCACCAAGACCCGGCCCATGCAGGGCGAGCTCTATCTGCAGACCACCGCTCAGATCAACCCGGGAAACAGCGGCGGGCCGTTGTTCAACCTGCACGGCGAAGTGGTGGGTGTCACCAACATGAAAATCACGTTTGGAGAAGGGCTGGGATTTGCGATTCCGATCGAAGCCGTCAAAAACTTTCTGGGCCACCGGGATGCGTACGCCTACGACAACGACAATCCAAGCAATCCTTACCGTTATCTCGAACCTCCCAGCCGCACTCAAAAAAAGGCCGATGCGCGCTGACTTTTTCTGCGACCGGATACCCGGTCAAAGTGTTCTCTTGCTAAGTTGCTGGCTATTCAGGCAACCTGTGGGCCGGTCGGGACCAGATGCAAACTTTCAGTCAGCAGCCGGAATGAGGCGGAGTCTGTTTCGGCGGCCCAAACAACACCGCAACCTGATCGCATGAACAAGCCATTCAACATCCTCGCCCTGCTGGCGTCGGTTTCGATCATCGGCAGCGCCGCCGTTCCGCCGCCGGAAAAACTGCTGCCCGCCGAGACGTTGGGCGTCTTCACGGTGCCGGATTACGCGAAGGCCACGGCGGCGTACAACGCGAATGCCAGCAGCCAGCTTTTGCGCGATCCCGTGTTGAAGCCGTTCAAGGACAAATTGCTCAACAAGATCGACGAGGAATTCATCAAACCGCTCGAGCGTGAACTGGGAGTGAAATTTGCCGACTACAGCGGACTGGCGCAGGGCCAGGTGACGTTCGCGGTTCTTCAGAACGGCTGGCAGGGAAAGGAAGACGTGTTGCCCGCGTGGCTGTTGCTCGTGGACTCGCGGGACAATAGCGGGCAACTCAGGACCAATCTCACGGTCTTGAAGAAGAAGTGGACCGACGGCGGCCGGAAGTTGAAGACGGAAAAAATCCGTGATGTGGAGTTTACCACGTTGTCGGTTTCCGGCGAGGAGGTTGCAAAAACCCTGCAGAAATCATTTCCCGATTCCAAAACGGACAAGGAGGACGCGCCGAAGGAAGGCGGCGATGAGAAGAAAACCGACTCGAAGACCACCATCACCATCGGCCAGTCTGAATCACTGTTGATTGTGGGCAGTGATCCCAAGGCGATTGAGAAAGTCCTGGTCCGGCAATCGGGCGGCGCCATCCCGCCGCTTGCGGAACAGGCGGCCTTCGACACCGACTATCAGGCCCGGTTCAGGAACGCATTGATGTATGGCTGGATCCATTTCAAACCGATCGCTGAAGTGCTCAATCGCATCTCCTCGGACTCCGGTTCCAAAGACACGGCTTCCGATTCGCCGAGCTGGCCCAAGGTCGCCGCCGCGACGGGACTGGCCGGCTTGAACACCATCGCTTTCAATTTCAATGAGTCACCGGAAGGTTCAATGGCCGAATTCAACCTCGGGGTGCCCGCGGCGGGCCGTGTTGGGATTTTCAAGATCATCGCCATCGAACCGAAGGACGCCAACCCGCCTCCTTTTGTGCCGGCGGACGCCGTGAAGTTCCAGCGCGTCCGCCTGGACGTGCAAAAGGCGTGGAACACGCTGGAAAGCATGCTCACGGACATCTCACCGCAAATGGGTGGCGGGCTGAAGCTTATTCTGGAGACCGCCGGAAAGGACAAAGATCCCAACTTCGACCTTCGAAAGGAGTTGATTGGAAACCTTGGAGACGACGTGATTTCGTTTCAAAAGAATCCGCGCAGCAATACGATTGCGGACCTCAATTCTCCGCCGGCCTTGTATTTGATCGGCTCGCCGAACGCCGAGAAGCTTGCGGCTGCTATCAAGACCATCGCTTCCCTGTTGCCGCCTCAGATGACCAACATCAAGGAGCGCGAATTGCTTGGTCGCAAGGTTTATTCTCTCGCGATCCCGAGCGCGAATCCGGATGGCTCCATGACGCAACGCAACCTCAGCTACACCGCCAGCGGCGGCTACCTCGCGCTATCCACGGACGACGCGACTCTGGAGACGCACCTGCGCAGCAGCGAAACCACGGGAAAGACGCTGCGCGATACTCCCGGACTGGCTGAGGCCGCACAAAAAATCGGCGGCATGAGCACAGGACTGTTCGGCTACGAAAACACCGGCGAAACCTTGCGCGTCATGCTCGAAGCGTTGAAGAACGATTCTGGAACCATCGAACGAATGCTGCAGATGACGCCCCTCGGCACGAAGCTCAACGGAAAGGATGGCAAAGGGGGCCTGAAGGACTGGGTTGATTTCTCTCTGCTGCCGCCGTACGAGCAGATCGCCAAATACTTCTACTTCGCCGTTTATTCCGGGAGCGTCAACGCCGACGGTTTGAGCTACAAGATGTATTCGCCCACGCCGCCGCAACTGAAGAAGTAGAGGCTCGCGCGGCGGAGTTTATTCCTGCGGATAGACCAGGATCCGGTCGTGCACCAAAACGACCAGGTCATTTTTCCCGTCTCCCGTCACGTCGGTGATGAGCGCCTCTCGCGGTTCCGGCAGTTCGTTGCGCCGGCCGCGAAACGTCCGCTCCTCAAACACCTGCCAGCGACTTGCCGGCGCCAATTGATGCGGCGGCTCGAACGTGACGAGTTCGAGGTAGTTTTTGGCGGTTTCCAGAAAAACCAGGTCCTTGCGCCCGTCGTTGTTCAAATCGCCCGAAACCACGTCGTTCAAGTAACCGTCCTTGATCGGCGTCTCGTAGCCGTCCAATTCCGCGAACTCCCAGACCTCCCCGGTGAAAGTCATCCAGGCGGCGGCGTTCAGGCTCAGGAACGCGATGCTGTTGGGGCGGGTTGCGCCCAGCGCCACGGCCTGGAGGCTGGAAAAATCACTGACCGGCAGCGGCAGATTGCGAACCACCTGCCAGACACCGGCGGGATCACGCTCGCACAGCGTCAGGGTTTTTCGCTCCGCGTCGAGCAGGAACAGCGAGGCGATGCGGTTCGTCCCGTTCGGCAGCGCGGCGGCGGCAACGATGCGTGAATTGCTGCTGGCGCCATTGATCTGCTCTTTGACGCGGAACGAATAGGTTGGCTTGCTGTCTGCGCTGTTCGTCTCGACCTGCCAGACCACCGCGCGCAGGAAGTTCTTCTGGGCCAGTAGGAGCTCAGGTTTTCCGTCGCCGTCCACGTCGGCGGCGCTCATCCACGGTTGCTCCGCGCTGCCGCCGGGCGGCGCGATGTCCTGCTCATCAAACGGCTTGTCGCGAACCTGTACCAGCACCTTGATCTTCTCATAGGGAATCAGGACAACCAGATCGTTGAGACCGTCCTGGTTCACGTCGTGGAACGCGAGTGTCGTCGGGTTGGATTTGAAGCTCTCGCTCAACTTCTGCGAAACGATCTTTCCATCGGCGGAACGGACCTGGAGCTCGCGTTTGTCGTCTTTGTCCAGAATGAGCGCAAGGGAAGGCTTCGCGCCGGGTTGCAGAGCGCCAACCGCCAGAGCCAATGGCCGGCCTTCGGTGGGCAGAATCCGGGGGAAGGCGACCCGACCGTTTTTGTCCAATTGCGTCACGCCGACCTGGCGCTCGTCCGCGCTCAAGAGGAAGATCTCCGGTCGCCCGTCGCCGTCCCAATCCGCCACGGCCACGTCACTGACGCCTGTCAGAGTCGGGAATTTTTTCGGCGAGCCGAGCGAACCATCCGGCCCCTGGAAATAGACCGCAAGCTGTCCGCTGTCCGGTTCGGCGACCAGCAGTTCGGGCAGGCCGTCGCCGTCAATGTCCGCCCAGACCGCGCCACGACGGGCCTTGCTGGTTCGCGTCAACGGCAGGACCTGAAACTGACCCTCCTTCAAAGCGCCGGACAACGGCTCCGCAGGCTTTCGTTTGAAGGTGGAAACCTGTGCGCGACCTGATTTTTGCGCGATCGTGATGATTTCCGTCTTGTGATCGCCGTCGAGATCGTCGGCCCAGTAGGACCGGATTGGGGGCAGGGAAAAATGAATCTCGGGGCCCAGTTGTCCGGTTTCGTTTTGCAGGCGGAAACGGAATGGATTCGGGCTGTCAAAGTTCACGAGCAACACGTCCTCGCGGCCGTCGCCGTCGATGTCCAGAACCTGCGGTGATTTTACCGTGCCGGAGTAAGGGATTTTTTCCGGTTCCGCCAGTGTGTGGTTCGTCGTCTGCACCAGCAGATAGACGTAATTCTCCGCGAGCAACACCAGGTCGGGCCGCCCGTCTCCGTTCAAATCGCCCGACGTGAGCGCGTCCGGTTCGAGCAAGCCGTCATCCAACGGCCACCGTTTGGGCGCGCTCCAGCCGTTGGTCCCCTGGTTGAATTGCACCACGAGCTCCTTGGGCTCTCCGTAGTAGGCGATGTCCGGTTTGCCGTCGCCGTTCAGGTCGGCAACGACCAGGCTGGAAATCCGCTTTTCAGATGCGATGGAATCTATCCGAAAACGGGCGTCGGGTGGTAGCTCGTTCAATTCGCGCTTGGCGTCGGTCTTTAATTCCGTCTGATTCGTCCGGCCCGTCTGGTTGTAGAGCAGGTTGATTTTCGACCGGAAATTGTTGACGACAATCAGATCCTGTAATCCGTCGCCATCCAGGTCCGCCGCGCGCAGGTGGCCAATCTGGTTGTCGATGGGGAAAATCTCCGGACCCGTGAAGGCAAAGCGATTTGTGGCGCTGTCGGCGCGAGCGAGCGTCAGTGTCACCGCCAGGGAAAGCAAAGCGCGCAGAATCTTTCCCGCCGGTTGGGTTCGGATCATTCGCATGTAAGGTCCTTCAAACATAAGCCGGCCGAACAATGTCAGTCGCAGGTCGGTTTTGCCAGCCTATTCACCCAGCAGGTGCGCGACGACGCGGCGCGAATGCGGATGCGTCCGGTGTTCCCAAAGATAGATGCCCTGCCACGTCCCCAACGCAAGGTGACCATTGCTCACCGGGACGCTCAGGTTGACCGCGGTCAGAGCCGCGCGAACGTGCGCCGGCATGTCGTCGTCCCCTTCGATCGTATGTTGAAACAGCGGATCGCCGTCAGGCGCCAGCCGCGTGAAAAATCGCTCCAGATCGCGGCGCACTTCCGGGTCGGCGTTTTCCTGAATCAACAATGACGCTGAAGTATGCTGCACGTGCAGCGTCACCAACCCGATCTTCAAGCCGCTCCTGTGAACCAATTCCGCGATCTCCGCCGTCAGCTCGTAAAAGCCACGGCCGCGGGTCCTTATCACCAGTTCATTGAGATATTGAC
>DATNDF010000165.1 GCA_035607015.1 Candidatus Angelobacter sp.
CCCTGCCGTGCGAAGTGGTCGGGCAATTTTACCCCGCCGGCGACCGCGACTTCTTCGTGTTCGACGCGCAAAAGGGCGATGTTTGCTGGATTGAACTGTACTCGCACCGGCTCGGCCTGCCCACCTCGCCGTTTGCGCTGCTTCAGCGCATCACGAGAAATGACAAGGGCGACGAAAAGGCATCTGACGTTCGCGAGCTTTACGCCTCGGACGCAAATATCGGCGGGCCCGAGTTCAACACGGCAAGCCGCGATCCGGCCTGGCGCTTTGAAGCGACGGAGGACGGCACGTACCGGATTCAGGTTCGCGATCTGTTTAATCACGAGGAAAACGACCCGCGTTTCATCTACCGCCTCTCGCTGCACAAAGAAGCGCCGGACTTCCGCCTGCTGGCACTGGCCCAGGCGCCCCCTCCGGTGAACAAGGATGGGAAAGAGGCGGCGGTGTGGACGCCGTTCCTGCGTCGTGGCGAGACCATTCCGATCAAGGTGCTCGTGTTCCGCCGGGACAACTTCGACGGCGAAATCGAACTGAGCGTCGAAGGCCTTCCACAGGGCGTGAGTTGTGCCCCGGCAAGAATTGCAGCGAAGAAGAGCTCCGCATTTGTTCTTCTGACCGCCGCGGAGGACACGAGTGACTGGTCCGGTCCCATCCGGGTCATCGGCAGGGCAAAAATCGGAGAAACAGAAGTCGCGCGGCAGGCCCGGGCCGGTTCGATCACCTGGAATGTTCCCGATTACAATAACGAGGCGGTTGACGCCCGGTTGACTCGCGAGCTGTATCTCGACGTCACCGGAGTCGAAAACGCGCCGGTTGTGATCGCTCCCACGGACAGCAAAATCCAGGAGGCAACCGCCGGCAGCAAACTGCAAATCCCGCTCAAGCTCGCGCGACACTTCGAGTTCAATGAAAACCTGAAACTGAAGGCGATGGGCGATGCCGGCCTTGACGCCCTGAAGGAGTTCGAGGTGGACGGCAAAACCAACGCCGCGACTTTGGAAATCGACCTCAGCCAGCAAAAGCTTGCGCCGGGCACACACACGTTCTGGCTGCAAGCGCAGACAAAAGGAAAGTACCGAAACAATCCCCGGGCGGCCGAGGAAGTCGCTGATGCAGCCGGAAAGGCGGAGAAACTTGCCGCCGAATTGTCCACAGAAGCGAAAAAGGCGGGCGAGGCACTCGCTGCCGCAACCAAGGCCGCAGACGAAGCGACGGCTCAAGCAAAATCGGTTTCCGAAGGAGAGAAGGCGGCCGCCTCGGAAAGGTCTTCAGCAACCGAGAAGGCGAAGACCGATGCGGCAAAAGCAAACGAAGAAGCCGTTGCAAAAGCAAAGGAAGCGGAAGACAAAAAGGCCTTCTTGCAGAAGCGCGCGAAAGAGCTCGACGAGAGGGCAAAACCGCGTGAAGTGACCATCACGGTCTATTCCACGCCCATAACGATCCAGGTGAAAGCGGACAAGGAGAAGTGACTGCCGGATTTCTATTGAGTCATTTGCGAACGGCGGCTTTTCGTCATCGTTCCCTCCGTTCCATCGAAGCGTCCGCCAAAAGAGGCTTTCGACCAGAGCGAGCCTGCCCTCCGCCTCCCCGATGGAGGAAACCTTTCACCGGCAACAGCAATACTCACGCTCATGCGGTCGCGTGGCTTGCGTTGACAATGCTATCCATCGCTTCCGTCGTGGCAGACGAAGGGGCTGCCGGCGAAAACCGTTCCAAGCCCATCCCCGTCGCCAGGCTCAAGCACTCGGCCCAGGTTGATTTCGACAGAGAGGTGCTGCCGATTCTCAAGAACAACTGTCTGGCCTGCCACAACAAAACCACGGCCAAGGCGAAACTTGTTCTGGAAACCCCGGAAGACATGATCAAAGGGGGCGATTCCGGCCCGGTCGTCGCGCCAAAAAGGAGCGGCGTGAGCCTGCTGCTGAAAGCGGCGGCGCACCAGCTTGAGGATACGATCATGCCGCCACCAGGCAACAAGGTGCAGGCATCCAACCTCACGCCCGAAGAACTCGGTCTCATCAAACTCTGGATCGATCAGGGCGCAAAAGGCTCCGCCAGCATCGTCCGACCCGTCGAATGGCAACCATTGCCGGAAGGGTTGAATCCGATCTACGCCGTGGCGGTGACAACAGACGGCCAGTTCGCCGCCTGCGCCCGGGCGAACCAGATTTTCATTTATCACATTCCCTCGCACAGACTCGTCGAACGTCTCACGGACCCGCAACTCCAGAAAGCGGGCCTCTACGCCAGACCGGGCGTCGCGCATCGGGACATTGTGCACTCGCTCGCGTTCAGTCCCGACGGCAGCCTGCTGGCCTCCGGCGCATATCGCGAAGCTAAACTCTGGCGGCGACCGAAGAACACGGGAAGGCTCCGGCTCGCGTCCGTCGCGCGCAGGTCCGTGACGGCGGTCGCGACCAGCCCGGACGGCCGATGGCTGGCGACGGGCGGCGATGACGGCCGCGTGCAAGTGCGCGAGTTGATTGACGGAAAACGAGCGAAGCATTTGCCGGCGCTCAAAGGAGCGATTCGAAGTTTGAAGTTTTCTCCGGACGGTACGAAGCTCGGCTCAGTTTCAGACGACAAACTCCTGCGCATTTGCGAGGTGCCGGCAGGTAGAATCGTCACTCAAATGCGCCTTGACTCGGAACCGAACGCGCTCGTGTGGCTCGGTGATGACCAACTGGCTTGCGGCGGCGCAGATAGTTCGATTCATCTCTGGCATCTCGACGCGACCCGGCGCTCGCTGGCGGCGACCCGGGAACTACGCGGTCACGAAGGAACCGTCACGTCCCTGGACGTTGTGCCTTCGAGTCACCAGATCATTTCGGGGAGCAGTGACGGCTCGTTGCGCCTTTGGGACGTCGAGTCGGGAAAGTTGATCCGCGAAATGAAGCACGACGGCCCGATCACGGCCGTCGCCGTCCGCAATGACGGCAAGCGGTTCGCGTCCGCAGGAACGGACAAAACCGCGAAACTCTGGAACCTTGCCGAAGGAAGGCAAATCGCGGAATTGAAAGGTGATCGTTATGCGCAGGAGCATGCCGCCGATTGCGAACGCGCTCTGGTGTTCGCGAAATCCGAAGTGGAGTTTCACAAGGCCGGGTTGAAGTCGGCGGAAACCAACCAGACCGCGCAAGCCCAAAGAGTCAAAAAGGCGACCGACACCAGCGAAATCGCGGAAAAAGAACTGGTCGAGAAACAGAGGAATTTTCTGGAGGCGACTGAGGCGCGCGCCGCCGCCGAAAAGTCGTTGGAGGATTTGCAGGCCGAAACCCGGAGGGCCGCCCAGTCGCTCGCCGCCGCCGAGACGGCTGCGAAAGAAGGCGAGACGGAAGCGAAGTCGGCCAGGGAAACCCCCGGCCAAACCCGTGAGACCATCGAGCGATTGGGAGCGGAGGCTGCTGCAAAGACGAAGGCCGCGGCGGAAGCGAAAACCGCGTTCGAAAAACTCAGCGCCGCATCCAGGGAAAAGGAAGGCAAGGCGGACGAGCATTTAAAGACCGCAACCAAAGCGTTCGCAGAAGCCGAGAAGGAATTAAAGAAAGCGGAGCAGGCCGGGTCCAATGCCAGGACCGAACTGCAACTCGCGAACAAGGCCGACGACGAGGCCGCAAGGAATCTGACGGACGCCGGGATCGAAATCCAAAAAGCCGGCGATCAACAAAAGCAGAGAGAGACTGATTTGCAAGCAGCCAAAAGGGCCGTGGTGGAATCCGAACAACCCATTCGCTGCCTCGCGTTTTCGCCGGATGACCTGACACTTGCCGCCGGGGGTGATGACGGGGTGATCCGCACTTGGAGCGCGGACAACGGGACGGCATTCGAAACCTTCCGCGGCCACAAGAACGCCGTGCTCGCGGTCGCCTTTGCGAGCAACGGAAATCTGGTCTCCGGCGCGGCGGACCGGGACGCGGTCGTCTGGGATTTGAAACCGGCCTGGAAGTTGGAGCGTGTGATCGGAACGGGTGACGTAAACTCTCCCATCATCGATCGCGTCAACGTCGTCAAGTTCAGTCCCGATGGTAATCTTCTGGCGACGGGAGGGGGTGAGCCCACGCGCGGAGGTGAAATAAGGCTCTGGCAGACCGGAACCGGCCGTTTGGCGCAGTCGTTCACCAACGTTCACAGCGACGCGGTGTTCGGTCTGGACTTCTCGCCGGACGGAAATTACCTGGCGTCCGGCGCGGCCGACAAGTTCGCGAGAGTCATTGATCTGTCCACAGGCAAAATTGTGCGGCAATTCGAAGGCCACACGCACCATGTCCTCGGCGTAAGCTGGGAACGGAACGAACGCACGCTCGCCACTGCCGGCGCGGACAACGTGATCAAGGTTTGGGACTTCACGAAAGGCGAGCGGAAGAAGAATATCGGCGGGTTCGACAAGGAAGTGACCAGCATCAGTTTCGTCGGTTACACCGATCAGGCTCTGGCTGCCTCGGGCGACGGCAAGGTGCGCCTCGTGCGCGAGGACGGCAGCGAAGTTCGCTCCTTTTCCGGCGACAACGATTTCGTCGAATCCGCCGCCGTGACACCGGACGGAAAAATTGTCGTGGCCGGCGGTCAGGACGGCACCCTGCGCGTGTGGGATGGGACGAATGGAAAGCTGACCGAGTCTTTTCCTCCGCCCGAGGCCGGGCAATGAAACCCCTCTAACACCGCCATGGAATATCGCTCCCTGGGTGAAACGGAACTCAAGATTTCTGTCGTCAGCTATGGCGCGGCTTCGATCGGCAATGAATACGGCAACCTCGACGAAGCGCAAGGCATCCGGTCGTTGCAAGTCGCGCTCGACGGGGGCGTGAATTTCATCGACACCTCGCCTTATTACGGCCGGACGCTCTCGGAAAAGGTTCTGGGCAAGGCGTTCAAGGAGATCCGCCGCGATCGCTTCATTCTAGGCACAAAGTGCGGGCGTTATGATGTGGACGAATTCGATTTTTCCGCCGAACGCGTCACACGCAGTGTGGACGAAAGCCTTCAACGCATGGGCGTGGAGTATCTCGACATCATCCAGTGTCACGATATCGAGTTCGGCAGTCTCGACCAGGTCGTGAACGAGGCGCTCCCCGCCCTGCGCAAGCTTCAGCGGCAAGGCAAGGTGCGATTTGTCGGCGTGACCGGGTTTCCGTTGAAGATCTTCAAATACATCCTCGACCGGGCGGAACTCGACTGCATGTTGTCCTACTGTCATTACTCGCTCAACAACACGTCGCTGCCCGGCCTGATTCCCTATCTGCGAAGCAAAGGGGTGGGCATCATGAACGCATCGCCGTTCTCCGAACGACTCCTGACACGTCAGCCGTTACCGGCATGGCATCACGCCCCACCTCTGCTCCGCGAATATTGCCGCAGGGCGGTGGAGCACTGCGACGGCAAAGGCGTGGACATCGCAAAGCTGGCGATCCAGTTCTGCATTCAGAACCCGGACATTACAACGACCGTCGCCGGCACTGCGAACCCGACGAACATGGCGAACATATTGAAATGGATCGAGGAACCTGTTGACCGCGAGTTGATGGCCGAAGTGCAAAGGATTCTGGAGCCTGTGACAAGCTTGTTATGGCCGGTGGGCCTCCCCGAAAACAGCAATGATCCGCAATCCGGCCTCTGACTGTTGGTGGCGGGGCAATCAAAGAACGATTCTTGTCCCGACCCCGTTTTCTGACCTCGATCATCGTTCTGCACCGCCCGACTTTTCCGGCGTTGGGTCCACTTCGAAGCCGAGTTCCCGCAGGCGTTGCAATTTGTAAATCATCGCGCGACGGCTTATGCCGAGCGCCTTGGCGGTCTCTGTCCGGTTGAAGTCATGCTTGCGGAGCGCCTGAAAAATGGCCTGCCGCTCGATTTCCTCCAAGCGATGGGCATCGAACGGCTCCGTCGCCGAAGAATGCTCCGCCGCGACGCGCGCCCGCGCCGGCAGGTGCTCCGGAAGGATCATCTCACCTCGCGACAACAGGGCGGCCCGTTCCATCGCGTTGCGCAGTTCGCGCACATTCCCCGGCCACAAGTATCGGACCAGACAATCCGCGACGGAAGAGGAGAAACGCGCCCGTCCCTGGGTAAATTGCGCGATGAATGCGCTCGCAAGCGGGAGGATGTCTTCGGACCGCTCACGCAACGGAGGAATGTTCATTTCCACGACATTGAGGCGATAAAACAGGTCCTCGCGAAACCGCCCTTTTTTGACCTCCTCTTCCATGTTGCGATTCGTCGCCGCAAGGATCCGCGCGTCGGTGTGAATCTCCGTGTTGGAGCCGAGGCGCTGAAATCGACCATCCTGGGTGACCCGCAGCAATTTCGCCTGAAGTTGCGGTGACATTTCGCTGATCTCGTCGAGGAAAATGGTGCCTCCGTCCGCCAATTCGAACCGCCCTATCCGGTGCGCGGCGGCGCCGGTGAACGCGCCTTTTTCGTGGCCGAAAAGCTCGCTTTCCAGCAGCGTTTCGGGAATGGCGGCGCAATTGACCTTTACCAGCGGACCGGAGGCGCGGGCACTCCAGGCATGCATCACGTCCGCCAGCACTTCCTTGCCCACGCCACTCTCGCCGGTGACCAGGACGCGGCTTTCGGATGGGGCGACGAGTGACGCGTCGCGAAACAGAGCCTGCATCAGCGGGCTGCGGGCCACGATGTGCGCGGGCAACTGCCTGCTTTCACTGAATTTGAGGGGCGCGGTTTTCGAGAGGCCCGTCGCCTGGCGGACGGAAACTAGCAATTCGTCCAGGTCGATCGGTTTGGCAAGGTAGTTGACCGCGCCATCCCGCATCGCGCCCACCGCTTCGCGAATGTCGGCGTACGCCGTCACCAGAAGCACCGGCAACACGGCTCGCTCCTGACGCGCGCGTCGAAGCGTTTCCAGGCCGGAAATGCCCGGCATCCGCACGTCCGAAATCATCATGTCGAAGTCACCCGCGCGCAACACCTCGAGCGCCTTTTCGCCCGAAGCAACAGGGACCGTATCGAACCCCTGCCCTCCGAGAAATGAATTCAGAAGACTCCGTTGCCCGGCGTCGTCATCCACGATCAGGACGCGCGGCGTTCGGGCGTCGTTGGCGGTCTCAGGCGCCATGTCCTGAAGCTTTCGCTGCCGGTTTCAAGTGGGTGATTCGGAAAATGGCGCCCCGCGGCTGGTTTGCCGCGCATTCGATTTCCCATCCGTGCGCCAGCACAATCTGCTGGACCACCGCCAGGCCGAGCCCCGTCCCATTCTGGTGCGTGGTAAAGTAGGGCTTGAAAATCTCGGCCCGCTGGTCGGGAAGAACTCCGGGGCCGTTGTCTCGGATCTCCAGGGACGCCTCGCCAGTATTCTCTCTTTCAGCGACGATCTCGATCCCTCCACCCGGTTCGACCGCCTGAACGGCGTTGAGCAACAGATTGAACAACGCCTGCCGCAGGAGTTGTTCATCAGCCTCGATGGTCAACATCCTGTCGGGAACATTCAAGCGAACGTGTTTTTCCTCGAGATCGTAATTGAGAGCGCGTGCCACTTCGGCGACAACCGAGTCCAGCGCCACCGGCGCGCGGCGCACCTCCCGCGGTCGGGAATAGTTGATGAATTCGTTAAGCTGGGCCGTGACGCGGTCGGTTTCATCAACGATTTCCCGCGAACGGCGGCGAACCTCCGGCGCCGCATCGGCTTCTTTGGAAATCATCTGCGCCATCCCGCGGATAATGTTCAGAGGATTGCGCGTCTCATGGGCCAGGCCGGCCGCGGCAAGATTCATTTCCTTCAGCCGCGCGTTCATTTCACTGGCCCGGACAAGGCGAACCTGCAGGTCGGACGATTTCGTGAGATTCCGCCAGGCGGAGCCGAGGCCAACAACGGCGATGCTCGCGAATACCCCGACGACCAGACGCATCCACAAGTCCTGGGCGCAGGTCTGGTAGAATGCTTCAGTGGACATGACCAGGATCAGGCCGTGCAAACCCCGTCGCTCAATCATCGATTTATACTCTTCCTCACTCATCCAGGGCGGACGACCGAACCGGGGTCGCCCGGAGCGTCGTTCCGTTCGATTGGTCGGACCCGGTCCGCCGGAGCCGGCGGAGCCGACCGGTGCAGCATTCGAGACGATGTTCGGGCGGGCGGGCGGGCGGTGATCATCAGGCGGCGGCGGGTCGCCGGGCGGTCGAACTCCGCCCTCCGCTTCGCGGGGGCTTCGCGGAGCTTCACGTCGGGGAGCCACAACAATTGTCGTCGGGCGGTTGGTTTCGCCCGGAGGACCAAGACTGGCGCTCAAATCAACGGGATTGACGAAGGATACGGCTTTTCGGCCCCAACGCTCGCGGTCCCGCGTTGCGTCCGGGTCGATGGGAGCACCCACGGCAGCGACGACTTCATTGGAGGCGTTCAAAAGAGCCGCGGAGATGAGTTCTCCGGGTTTCACGAGCCGGTTCAGCGCCGACTCCAGCCGGTCCTGCAGAACGATACCCCTGAACGAAGCGGACCCGATCACGCCGCTGGTGATGTCCGCGATATACTTCGAGCGATCCGTCACTGCATCGCGCGCCGACGTTTTCACGCGGTAATGCTCCACCACCTGCCATCCGACCACCAGAGCCCAAACAGCCGCCAGTAGTCCGTACACCAAAACGTTGCGGCGCTTCAATTCCATGGTGAATCCAGGATCAGGGGCTATTTGTCCTTCTTCATCGGAACTCGCTCCAAGAACTGGTCGAGCTCTGATTCAGACACGGATTTCTGGATCATTGGATTCTGACCCTGTTCTCTTTCAGCCATCGCCGCAAGTTGCGTGGGCATTCTGACAATGTGCGGCGTCAGGAAGATCAACAACTCGGACTTGGTACCGTTTTTGGTCTGACGTTTGAAAAGATTACCCAACAACGGAATGTCACCCAGGAACGGGATTTTGCTCTGGCTCGACGACTTGTCACTGGTCATCAAACCACCGATCACCACGGTTTGCCCGTCTGGAGTAATCGCCACGGTGTCCGCCGAACGAATATCAATGATCGGCGCGGTGACACCTTGAGCAACGGTTATACCCGGGCCGGAATCAATCGACGAGATCGACGGCGAAACAATCATTTCCACCATCCCATCCGGAGTGATGTACGGCGTGACCCGCAGGATGATTCCCACCGGCGAGTATGCAAAGCTGTTGATGGGAGTGCCGGCAATTCCCTGGTAGCTGACGGACTGAACCAACGGAACGTTCTGGCCCACCTGAATCGTCGCGGGTTGGCGATCGCGCGCGAGAATCGACGGACGCGACAACAATTGGGCTTTTCCGGCCTGAGCGATGGCACGCAGCGTCACCTGAAAATCAGTCCCAAGAATCTGGTAAAGCCCGGCGCCGGGGGGGTTCGGCGAAAAATTTCCGACGGTCTGACCGAATGCATTCACGTTGGTTGGCGAGAAGACGCTCCCCAACGGGGACGCGCCGAAGGCGTTGGCGGCTGCGACGTTGAGTGGATTGTTGGTGGTGCCGACATTGTGCGCCCAGCCACCCTCCACACCGATATCGAGAGAATCGTTATGCTGGACTTCGAGAAAAACGACTTTGATGAGCACCTGGGGCTTCGGGCGGTCCATGGCCGCGACGGCCTGCTGGATTTGCGCAATGGTGGCGTCATCTCCGATCACCACGAGATTGCCGGAATCATCAACCGAAATCGTTGCACTCCCCACTTGACCGTTGGGTGTGTATTGCGACTGGTTGGCGCCTGTGTTGCCCCGTCCCGCGTTCCCACCACCAAATCCTCCAAACCCGCCAAAACCGCCGCGTTGTTGTGCGTGAACCTCCAGCGCGGCGCACAGGCAAAGGCCAATGACTCCACCGAGGTATTTTTTCCAATTATGCGTTCTCATGGTTGTAGTTCGTCAAGGGTTTGCAGCCTGTGCAATGGATCAGAATCCGCCCGTGCGGGTGCGCGCGGTGTTCCCAGTGCCCCCGCCAAATGCGGTGTTGTTGTTGTTCTGGTTCTGCTGGATCCGGGTCGCAAACGGATCGTTTTGCGTGTTCCGCGTGTTGCGCGAAGTATTGGCCCCCACCGTGTCCTGCAGAGCCTGCATGATCTCGGTTGCATTCCCGTTGATAACCGGAATCACTGTCATGCGTTGCTTTTTTCCGGGTTTGTCAAGCTGGGTGACCATTTCCTCGATCTGTCCCATCAAATCCCTTGTGGCAGTGACCACCACCGAGGAGGTGCGCGCATCGGCGACCGCGACGACCTGATTGCGTTTCTTGATGCGGTCCTGCTGGGGGTTGCCATTGCCGGAATTGGCGGCCAACGCAGCGGCAAAAAACCCTCCGGGTCCGCCACCAAATCCCCCGCCGCCTCCCCGCCCCCCGAACCTGCCACCACCTCCTCCTGCTCCTCCCCGATTGCCAAATCGTATCGGCGCCGAGGCGCTGTTCTGATCGGGAAAAAGTCCGCTCAAGAGCGTCGCCATATCCGTTGGGTCGGCATAATCCAGATGGAACACGCGCACCTCGGTGACATCCTCCGCGCTCGAATCGATGGCTTTGATGATTTCTGCCAGATGCCGGATGTTGGTCTGTGTGTCGGTGACGACGATCGAATTGCCGGCCTGATTAGCAATGATCGTGGCGCCGGGAGAAACAAATGGAGAGAGATCTGAAACCAGCTGCGACGCCTCCACGTATCGAATCGGGATGATCTGCGTCACCATTTCGTCGTTGTCAGGAATGGATCCGGGATCATTGCTGATCTTGACCGGATTATTGCTGCTCTTGGCCGTGGCTTTGTCCATGATCTTCAGAGTTCGCGGCCCGCTGCGAATCGCCGCGAACCCGTTCTTGTT
>DATNDF010000166.1 GCA_035607015.1 Candidatus Angelobacter sp.
ACGACGTATCGCAAACGGCACCTCGTTGTCTTTGGCGAATATCTTCCCTTTGCACAGTGGCTTCCGGTTTTGCGAAAGCTCATTCCCATTCCTGGCGATTTCACTCCGGGCGACCGTTTCGTGCCGTTCGAGCTTTCCGGCGCGGCGAAGGCAAAACTCTCGGTGCTGATTTGTTTTGAAGACGTGTTTCCGCACCTCGTGCGCGATTACGTCGGGGCCGATACCGATTTCCTGCTGAACCTGACGAACGATGGCTGGTTCGGCGAAGGCGCGGCGCAATGGCAACAGGCGGTGGGCGCGGTTTTTCGCGCAGTGGAGAATGGCGTGCCGCTCATCCGCTGCACGAACAACGGTCTGACCTGCTGGA
The DNA here is from genome assembly GCA_035607015.1 of Candidatus Angelobacter sp. Lineage (NCBI taxonomy): Bacteria > Pseudomonadati > Acidobacteriota > Terriglobia > Candidatus Angelobacter > Candidatus Angelobacter sp. Next base: position 368 of record DATNDF010000166.1, read on the forward strand.
TTGATTCGCATGGGGTGATCCGGGAGATTTTGGGCGGCGAAGGAAAGGCGGTTTATGCGCCCGGCTTCATGCTGGCAAAGATTCCACTATCCACGTCGGGACAAGGGCATGAATCGACGTTTTACAACCGTCACGGCGACTGGTTTGGGTGGGTCTGCCTGGGTTTGTCGTTGGTTGCTGTTGTTGTCCGCATTGTTCACAATCGACCAAGTCCTCCGGCCAACACCTTCCGTGACAGTAAAGGATGATGCCGATCAGCGTGAAACGCATAAAGTTTTTGATCGTTGCATTCGGTGCCATCGTAATTGCCCCGTTTCCATGCCGGGCGAAAACCGTCAATGTGCCGTTGAAAACCGGCGGGTCGATGCAGATCAAGCCGGCATCTTTCTCGAGGCGGATCTACCGCGCAAAGTGTATGGTACCTTGCAAGGCCAAATGAAATAAAGAGGCAGGTCATTCTCGACTGCGCGGCCCTGCCGTGGAATAATCACCACAACTCTTGGAACCGACAGAACGATGAAAACGACCCGATGCCTGTGCCTGCTGCTGGGAGCAGCGGCATTTATCAGTCCCATTTTCGGCGCGGATAACAGGTCCGCGCTCAGCGACGGGGAAAGTCCGGCCGACCATCTGCCGCCGTGGATACGACGCGTGACCTGGTTCGGTGAACGTGCCGACTGGTCGCACGACGGCCGGCGGATTCTGTTTCTGGAAAAAACGTTCGGCGACGTTTACGAGGTCGATCTGGCGACGGGCGTCATCCGCGCGATGACGCACCATTACCCCCATTACGGCTATACGCGCGCCCTTTATCTGGCCAACGGCGACATTCTGTTGTCCGGTCCTGACCATTTCGATCCGAAGAAACCCGGCGACGCGCGCACCCAATGCTGGCTTTATGTGCTGGGCAAGAGTCTGACCCGGCCCGCACTGCCGCTCGGGAGCAAGTGCAGCGAGGGCCCGGCCGTGTCGCGCAAGCGCATGCACATCGCGTGGACGCATGTCAGCGCGGAATATCCGGAGGAGATGGAGAAAGGTTCGTCGCGCATGCAGGAGGCCGACATCGTGGAGGACAACGGGACGGCGAAACTGGTGAACCAGCGGGTGATCATCGAGAGCAAAGACCTGCCGTTCAAATGCACGATGGAGACGCAGAATTTTGTGCCGCCGGACGAGAAAAAACTGACGTTCTCGGCGTACGGGTACAATGGCACCGACGTTGGCCTGATTGATCTGGAGACGAAGAAGGTGGTTGATCTGACGAACTCACCGGGTGAATACGACGAGCCCGAAGGCATTTTTCCCGACGGTCAGTACACACTCGTCGAGTGCGACAAGCAGAACCGGAAGGGCCCGAGCTACGTTGACCTCTGGAAGCTGCGTCTCGACGGCGGCGGCTACGTCGAGCGACTCACCTACTTCAGCGATTATCCGGGTTATAAATCATCCAATCCCGTCGTGAGCGACGACGGCCGGTTCATGGCCTTCCAGATGGCCAGGTCGAAGGACGCGGCCGGCGTCGGCTACGGTATTTTCGTTTACGACCTGCGACAGGCAAAGGCTCGCCCGCGGCAATGATTCTAACATGAAGTTTCTGGGATTTTATCCTGACAGTGTCGTGGCCAGGGTACGGGCGGCCGGTGTGCCTCCACGCATGCCGACGCTGGAGTGGTCGGTTCGCATGGGCGCGAGCGGGTTTTGTATCATTGGCGTGGTCGTGTTTATCGTCGTGGCATTGGCCGACGGCTGGCTGAGGCGGCATCTGGGGGAAGCAGGCTCCTACGCAATTTACGCGCTGCTTTTCATTTTACCGGCGGGCGGACTGTTCAGGCAACTGGCCATCAAGCCGGCGCCATTGGTCCGCTTTTACCTCCTGTTCGCCGTTGCTTTCCTGCTCTACAGCACCGCGTGGATGACGGTCTGGGTTGCGTTACGGACCAAATCTGGCGAGTGGCTGGCATCGTTAGCGGCCACGACGGCGCTGGGGTTGACGCTTGCCACAGCGTTCGACGCGCCGAGACAGGCATTCAAGGCCATCGCAGTCCTGTTCGTCGCCCGCTCGGCAGGTTACTTCGGCGGCGAGCTGCTTCACAGCGCGGCTCCGGGCCTTGCGGGATGGCTTTTGTGGGGCGCCGCTTATGGCCTCGGTCTGGGCTCCGGTTTGGGCTACGCACTCCATGCCTGCCAGGAACCGGCACGGGAAAAATTAAAAACGATCGAGCCCACGGCGGCTCGCTGGGAATCAAACTCGACTCAATCCCGCAGGCGATACGGGAACAATTGAAAACGATCAAGCCCACCGCGGCATGAACGAGATCATCACCGTTACGGGACTGTCGAACCGGGAGTTCCTGGAAACTTACTCGCATCCGGGGCGCATTGGACTTTCCGGCGGCACCACCCTGGTTGACAAGGCGATTGCACGCGCCGAGCGGCACGTGGATGGCGCGGGCCAGTGGAGCCTCTGGTCCCATTCGTTTCTGTTTCAGGGCCGCCGGCCGGATGGCCACCATTGGGTGATCGAATCGGACCTCCAGATCAACCGCAAACACATCCGGCTTGGGGTGCAGGAGAACCGCATCTCGAAATACTTCGATGAACGGCTTTACGCCATGCTGGCCGTGCTTGATTTCGGACTCGCCGAGGAACAGGTCGCGACCCTCGTGCGCGAGGGACTTGAGCTGGTGGCGGCGCGGGCGCGCTATTCTCTGCGCGAGCTGGTGGGAACCCTGATCGCCCTGCGCCATCCGGAATTGCGTGGACGCGAAAACGTTCTCGCGCGCGAAAAGTCGCTTTATTGCTCCGCCTTTGTGCAGCATTTGTTCCGCAAGGCGGGCCTCGACCTCGCGCCCGGTGTGGACGCAAAAAACACCACTCCCGAAGACATCTGCCGCGCGCCGGCGCCACACGTGATGTACCTTTTGAAACGCGGATCAGGCCGCAGCCGGCTCGAACAATTGCGCGTCAGACTTCGCCGCCGGGTCCGCGCCAGAGTTCACCACCTGAAGAAAGTCGCTTTGCGTTGAGGTTCACGCGCGCCGCGTGGAACGCCGAAAGCGGTGATTCGCCCGATACCCGCTGCGATGTCCCCGCCGGTCCTCCTGGCTGAACCTTTTCTTTTTGGCAGGCGAACCGAAAATCTGGGTCCACTCCCCGTTCTTGAACACGCTCATATATCCGCCCTTCAATATCTCGAACGGTTTCCCGGCCTTGTTGAGATGGTCGAATCGCGTCGAACCCGGCTGGCGGAACCCCTCGAACCAGGCGGGATAAACGAAATCGCTCATCGCGACACTTTCCACGCGGAATTCCTCCTCCTCGACGGCGTCGGCAGTTTCGTAGGCGTAGATCAACCCCTTTGGACCGGTCGAGCAGAGGTTGATGGCAGGGTCCACCAGCATTTCCGCCAGCTCGTGGCTCGCGGTTACGCTCACTTTTTGTCCCGCTTGTATCGTGGTTTGGACAAAAACTTTTGAAAGCGGCAGGCCGTCCGGCGTCAGATCATGATAACCGAGGGCGTTCTGCACGTCGGCGTTGTCCAGAAGAGCCATCGCCCACGCGCCCGCGACGAAGTCGGCGGAACGGACCACCTTGGCGGATGCGCCCCAGACGGGCGCGAAGTGCGCGTCCACATACTTTTGCAGAGCCGCGACCAGCGCGTCGAAATCCACGCCGAGGGCCACCGTCGCGCTGTTGATACAGGCGATCGTTGGCATCTGCCCCTGATCGAACGCCGCCATGATTATTCTCTGTTGGTTCATTGCTTCAAATCGGCTCATGCCGTTCAGTCGCCGGTGCGCCTGCCGTCCGAAATTTTCGAATCACCATCATTTGACCACCGGTTCCGGCAATGCGTTCAGGCGACGATCCGCCCGACCGCCGGGAAAAGGCGTGTTTGCACGCAGGCGGGGGTTCGGCCATAGTCTCCGGCATACCGCCGTTGGATGAAACCGTTTTCCAGACCAGGGTCGCACAAGAACTCCTACCGTTGGGCGCCGTTCATTGTCTCGGGCATCGCGCTGCTGCTGGCGCTGGCGACAACGTATTACGTCGCCAAAATGACGGAAGCCAAGGCTGGCGAGCGGTTCGATCTTGCGGCGCAGCAGATCAGCAACGGTGTAGAGGATCTGGTGAACGGTCACGTCACGTTGCTTCATGCCGTGCGCGGACTGGCCTACGCGAGCCCCTCCGTATCGCGCCAGCAATTCCGGGACTATGTGGCCTCGCTGGACTTGCCACGCCGTTTTCCCGGGACCCAGGGAATCGGATTCTCGGTGCGCGTTCCCGCCGACAAAAAGGAAGAGCTGGTGAGGACCATGCGCGATCAGGGAGTGGAGGATTTTCACATTCATCCTGAAACCGCCCGCGCGGAGTATCACGCGATTGTCTATCTGGAACCGCTCGACAAACGAAACCAGGCGGCAGTCGGCTACGACATGTTCACGGAACCGGTGCGCCGCGCGGCGATGGAAAAGGCGCGGGACACGGGCGAACTCTCCGCCTCCGGCAGGGTCACTTTGGTGCAGGAAATCGACGAACCAAAACAGGCGGGGTTC